>NZ_JBFODM010000081.1:0-61210 GCF_040908325.1 Aeromonas sp. R4-1 | reverse complement strand
AACGCCTTAAATGGCGAAGAAACGGTCTAAATAGGCTGATTCAAGGCATTTACGGGAGAAAAAATCGGCTCAAACATGAAGAAATGAAATGACTGAGTCAGCCGAGGAGAATTTCCCCGCTTATTCGCACCTTCCCTAAGTTGATAGAAGGCGAAGCATAAAACAGCGCCAGTTTGATACGACAACATCGCATGGGACCCGGATCATGGACAGAGCGCAGGGCGTAGCCCCTTTTTCGTTGCAAGTGGATCTAAGGCAGGTGGTGTATGCCCTGTCAGCCTCGCTGGATCTGGTGGGCATTGGCGATGTGGCCCACGGTAAACGGGTCGGGATTATGGCTGCCGAGTGCAGCCGGGAGCTGGGGATGAGTGAGGCCGAACGCTGTCTGCTGTTCGAGCTGGGGGTGCTGCATGATATCGGTGTCTCCTCGACCATCACCCATCACCATCTGGTCAGCGAGTTCGATTGGGAGTCCTCCCAGCGCCACTGCGAGGTGGGATATCAGCTGCTCAAGGATTTCCGTTTGCTGGCCCCACTGGCCCTGCCTATCCGTTATCACCACACCCACTGGCACCTGCTGCGCGAGATGGCTGATGTGGACCCCAATGTAGCCCGTCAGGCCAACCTTATCTTTCTGGTGGATCGCTGCGATGCGTTGGCGGCGCCCTACTATGGCGATGGTTCATTGTTGATGCATACCAACGAGATCCGCGCACGCCTGCAGGATTTCCGTGAGGAGTTCTTTGCCCCCGAGCTGGTAGATGCCTTCCTCAAGGCGTCTCGCTCTGAGGCATTCTGGCTGCAGCTGGAAGCGCGCTCCATCAATGATTACATGCTGGAGATGCTGCAGGTGCGGGAGCCTTGCCTGACCTTCAACGGGGAGCTAAAAGCGCTGGCGCAGATCTTCTCCGGCATTGTCGACGCCAAAAGCCCATTCACGATGACGCATTCACTCGGTGTGAGCAGGTTGTCTCGGGCATTGGCCGAGCAGATGGGAGTCAGTGCCATCCATTGTGACATGCTGGAGATCGCCGGTTTGCTGCATGATCTGGGCAAGCTCAGGGTGCCGGACGAGACCCTCGACAAGCCTGCCTGCCTGACGAAAGAGGAGCAGGCCATCATCAATACCCACAGCTTCGAGACTTACCAGATCCTGCGTCATATCGAAGGGTTTGAGGAGATTGCCTGTTGGGCGGCCTATCACCATGAGGAGCCTGATGGGGAGGGCTATCCGTTCCACCTGCCGGCATCCGCCATGGCGCTTGAAGCGCGGATCTTGCGGGTCGCTGATATTTTTCAGGCAATGGTGCAGGACAGACCTTATCGGCGCGGCCTGCCTGCCCGTGACGCATTGACCTTTATGCAGCAACTGGCGGATCAGGGGCGGGTCGATCCCGCTGTGGTAGCGGTGCTGGCCGATCACCTGCCGCAGATGATGATGGCAGCCATTCCGGATCGCGAGCCGGATCATGCCATCAATTGAGGGAGAGGCTGGCCGCTGACTCATACCGCCGCGAGCCAGCTATGCTTGGAACAAGCCGAGCATGGTGCCGGTACCGGCGCACAAGACGCCAGCTTGATGGACTACCGTAGGGGAGCAGATATGGAATCGCTAAAAGCCAAGGATTATATGCAGAGCAGACCCATCACCTTCACTGCCGACATGATGGTGCAAGCTGCGGTCGAGAAATTTCTGAACAGTCATCAGCTCGGTGGCCCGGTGGTGGATGGGCAGGGCCATCTGATTGGCTGGATCTCCGAGCAGGATTGCATCGCAGTGCTGCTTAAAGAGGCCTATCACTGCGAACAGGTGGCGCAGGTCAAGGATGTGATGCGCAAGGAGGTGTTGTCGGTGGGGCCAGATACCAGCATTTTGAGCCTGGCGGAGATGATGATGGGGCAAAAGCCGAAAATCTATCCGGTAGTGGAGGAGGGGCGTCTGCTCGGTGTCATCAATCGCCACAACGTCATGCAGGCCATTCACGCCCAGCTCACCACCTGTTTTGTCCATCACTCCCACGGTTAACCCTGTTTTTCTCTCTCCCAAGGCAAGCTTCGGCTTGCCTTGGCTATTTCATATGCTGCCATTTATTCATGTTATGCCATCTTACAAGGATTGTTCTGTCATGTTTGGGGATTGGCCAATCTCTCTGTCTTCCCATATATAACGCTACGTTATGGCTTGCACCGTTCCCGCTCGCTCTTTAGGATCGCTCCCAGCTTATCGATATGGCCCCTCTGGGCACCTATTTAAGGAATTCGTACCTTGTCTCTCTCTATCGAGGCGCTGCGCCGCCGTCTCTCTGCCTGCATGAACCTCGACGCCCGTCGCCTTTCCAGCCGTCTGCACGGGGTCAAGAAGCTGCCTGAAGGCAAACAGGCTGCCGTGCTGGAGACCATCGCTGCCGATCTGGATGCCGCGCAAGCGCGCTATCAAACCCGTCTGGCCGGAGTACCCAAGGTGACTTATCCGGACAACCTGCCGGTCAGCCAGAAGCAGGCTGAGATCGCCAAGGCCATTCAAGAACATCAAGTGGTGATCATTGCAGGGGAAACAGGCTCGGGCAAAACCACCCAGATCCCCAAGATCTGTCTGGCGCTCGGGCGCGGGGTGAAGGGCTTTATCGGCCACACCCAGCCACGCCGTTTGGCAGCCCGCACCGTCGCGGCCCGTATTGCCGAGGAGATGGAGTCCGAGCTTGGCCACTACGTGGGTTACAAGGTGCGCTTTACCGATCAGGTGAGCGAGCAGACCCACATCAAGCTGATGACCGACGGTATCCTGCTGGCGGAGATCCAGAATGACCGGATGCTGACCCAGTACGACACCATCATCATCGATGAGGCCCACGAGCGCAGCCTCAATATCGACTTCATCCTGGGCTATCTAAAGCAACTACTGCCCAAGCGCCCCGATCTCAAGGTGATCATCACCTCGGCCACCATCGACCCGCAACGTTTCTCCCGCCATTTCAACAAGGCGCCGGTGATCGAGGTCTCCGGCCGCACTTATCCGGTGGAGGTGCGCTACCGTCCACTTACCAGTGACAAGAGCGAAGGGCTGGAAGAGCGCGACGAACTGCAGGGGATCTTCGATGCGGTGGAAGAGCTGGCCCGCGAAGGGCTCGGGGACATCCTTATCTTCATGAACGGCGAGCGGGAGATCCGCGATACTGCCGATGCCCTGCGCAAACTCAACCTGCGCGACACCGAGGTGCTGCCGCTTTACGCCCGTCTTTCCAACGCCGAGCAGAACAAGGTGTTCCAGCCCCATGCAGGGCGACGCATCGTGCTCGCCACCAACGTGGCTGAGACCTCGCTGACGGTGCCAGGCATTCGCTACGTTATCGATCCGGGCACCGCCCGCATCAGCCGCTACTCCTGGCGCACCAAGGTGCAGCGCCTGCCCATCGAGCCGGTCTCCCAGGCCAGTGCCAACCAGCGTAAAGGGCGCTGCGGCCGGGTGGCGGATGGTATCTGTATCCGCCTCTACTCGGAGGAGGATTTCAATTGCCGTCCCGCCTTTACCGACCCCGAGATCCTGCGTACCAACCTGGCCTCCGTCATCCTGCAGATGCTGGCGCTCGGCCTTGGCAATATGGAGGCGTTTCCCTTCGTCGAGCCACCGGAGTCGCGCCATATCAAGGACGGCCTGACCCTCTTGAAAGAGCTGGAGGCGGTGCGCGAGCTGCCCGCCACCGGCGAGCGCGAAGCCAAGTTGCAGCTGACCGAGACCGGTCGCCAGCTCTCGCGCATCCCCCTTGATCCGCGTTTGGCGAAGATGGTGATCAGCGCGGCGCAGACCGGCTGCCTGAGCGAGGTGATGGTGATCACCGCGGCCCTCAGCATTCAGGATCCCCGCGAGCGGCCCATGGAGAAGAAGCAAGCCGCTGACGAGCAGCACAGACGCTTTGAGGACAAGGATTCCGACTTCCTTGCCTTCGTCAATCTGTGGAATTACCTGAAAGAGCAGCAGGATGCCCTTGGCAGCAACCCGTTCCGCCGCATGTGCCAGAAGGAGTTTCTCTCCTACCTGCGGGTGCGTGAATGGCAGGACATTCACTTCCAGCTGCGTCAGACGGTCAAGGAGCTGGGTTTTAAAGCCAACCATGAACCTGCAGATTTCAAGACGGTGCACTGCGCGCTGCTGACCGGACTCTTGAGCCATATCGGCAACAAGGATCTGGAAAAACCGGAGTTTCTCGGCGCCCGCAACGGCCGCTTCCACCTGTTCCCGGCCTCGGGTCTGTTCAAGAAGCCGCCCAAGTGGGTGATGGCCGCAGAATTGGTGGAAACCTCGCGCCTCTACGCCCGTATCAACGCCAAAATTGAGCCCGAGTGGGTGGAGCCGCTGGCAGGCCACCTCATCAAGCTGCACCACAGCGACCCCCACTGGTCGAAGAAAAACGGCGCCGTAATGGCCAAGGAGAAGGTGACCCTCTATGGCCTGACCCTGGTCAATGAGCGCACCATCAACTTCAGCCGTATCGATCCGGCGCTGTGTCGTGAGCTGTTTATCCGCCGCGCGCTGGTGGAGGGGGATTTCGAGACCCGTCACCGTTTCTTCAGCGATAACCGCAAGCTCTTGGCCGAGGTGGAGGCGCTGGAGCACAAATCCCGTCGGCGCGACATCCTGGTGGATGACGAGGATCTGTTCCGCTTCTACGATGCCCGTTTGCCGGAGGAGGTGATATCAAGCCGTCACTTCGACAAGTGGTGGAAAGAGGCGCAAAAGCGGGATCCCGAGCTGCTCAACTTCGAAAAAGAGATGCTGATGAAGGGGGATGCCGCCCACATCAGCGATCTCGACTACCCCAACTTCTGGCAACAGGGGCGCCTCAAGCTCAAGTTGACCTATCAGTTTGAGCCGGGTGAGGCGGCGGATGGTGTGACCCTGCATATTCCGCTGCCGCTCCTGAATCAGGTGGAGGTTAAGGGGTTTGAGTGGTTGATCCCCGGGCTGCGTCACGAGCTGTTGGTGGCCCTTATCAAGTCGATGCCCAAGCCGATGCGCAAGAACTTTGTGCCCGCGCCGAACTATGCCGATGCGCTGCTCGCCAGCATCAACCCCGAACAGGGGCCGCTACTGGACGAGATGGAGCGCCAGCTGCGCCGCATGACCGGCGTGACCGTGCCCCGAGAGTCCTGGGACTGGGCTGCGGTGCCCGACCACCTGAAACTCACCTTCCGGGTGGTGGATGACAAGCACAAGAAGGTGGCGGAAGGCAAAGATCTGGAAGCCTTGAAAGAGTCGCTGCGCGGCAAGGTGCAGGAGACCCTGTCGCAAGTGGCGGACGATGATATCGAGCAGTCCGGTCTCACTCTGTGGAGCTTTGGCGAGCTGCCGCAAGAGTACAGTCAGAAGCGGGGCGGGTTCGAGGTGAAGGCCTATCCGGCCTTGGTAGACGAGAAGGATTCGGTCGCCATCCAGCTGGTGGAGAGCCCGGTGGTGCAGCAGCAGCTGATGTGGGCCGGTCAGCGTCGGCTGGTACTGCTCAACGTACCATCGCCCATCAAGTATCTGCAGGAGAAGTTGCCCAACAAGGCCAAGCTGGGGCTCTATTTCAACCCGTTTGGCAAGGTGGCGGAGCTGATTGATGACTGTATCGCCTGTGGCTGCGACAAGCTGATCGAGCAACATGGCGGGCTGGCCTGGGACGAGGCCGGTTTCGAGGCGCTCAAGGAGTTTGTCCGTGCCGAGCTCAACGATGCAGTGGTGGAGGTGGCCAAGCAGGTGGAAGCCGTGCTGACCCTCTCCCACGAGATCAAAAAGCGGCTCAAGGGCAAGATGCAGCTCGATACCGCTTTTGCCATGTCGGATATCCAGCAGCAGCTCGGCAACCTTATTCACAAGGGCTTTGTCACCGAGACCGGTTGGCAGCGGTTGCCTGATTTGCTGCGCTATCTGCGCGCCATCGAGCGTCGTCTCGAGAAGCTCGCCATCGATCCCAACCGGGATCGGGTCTACATGCTCAAAGTGCACAGCGTGGAGTCGGAGTACAAGGCGCTGCTGGCCAAGATCCCCAAATCCCAGCTTATTCCCACCGAGGTGGTCAATATCCGCTGGATGATTGAGGAGCTGCGGGTGTCGTTCTTCGCTCAGAATCTGGGGACCCCTTATCCGGTCTCCGATAAACGGGTGCTTAACGCCATCGCTCAGTGCTAAGCTGCTATCTAACTGTTTTAACAGCATGATAGCGGGTGATGAGAAGGGGTCGCCGGTCAGGTAGCCCCTTCAAACCGCAAATCAGGGAGGCAAGGATGCTGGGGATCTGGTTGAGTGTGGCGCAGGTGGTGATCAGCGGTTATCAACCCATCGCGGAACAAACTTGGGTGCAGTTGAACCCGGAATATTACCCGCTGGCGCGCACGCCGCCTGCGATGTTTGTGGCCTGGCGTGGCAATCAGTTTCCGCCGCTGGCCCAAAAGCAAAAGCACGGTCGCTGGCAGATCCTCTTTCCAGCCAGGTTAGTGCCCCCCTTCGATCTGTTCGAGGGGGAGGCGCAGCTCTCCAAAACCTATCTGGCAAGGCTGCGGCGCATCGACGAGATGGCTTACGGGGTCGTCCCCGGGCAGGTTGTTGCGACTGGTGCAATCGTGCAGCAGGGGAGTGGTTCCCCTGCTTATCACGCGCAACCTATCGCTCCCTTTATTGCCGAGTTCCGCACACCCCAAGACGCGTTTGGTGGTGTTGATATGCCCAGCGACCCCGACGAGAGCGAACCTCTGCTCGCTCAGCTGGGGGTGACCTTTCGCACTGCGGGGATGAGTGGTGCCCAAGGGGATGAGGGAGTAGCGAGCACCGATATGGCGCTCGCCAGCCACACGGCTAGCTTATCCGCAGGCAGTGACGTCATGCTTACCCTCTCGGCTCCTGCGGCCGGCGGTCCACAAACTGTGTGTCATCAGGTCGCCGCAGGGGAGACCCTGTGGCGCATTGCCAACCAGTTATCCAGCGCCCGGGGAGCCGATACCTACAGCTATTTGCTGGCGCTGGTGGCAGAGAATCAGCCGCGGCTTGGCAAGAGCATTCGGGTCAGAACGGGGGAGGGACTCTACTGCCCGCGCGCCGAGACCCTGGCGCGGTTTGATGCTCTGAGCCCAGCCCAGCGTCAGCAGCAATTCGCCCGGTTGGAGCAAGGGCGCTAAATGCAGAGTCGGTACCTTGTATCCGAATTTGGCCCGTGGTAGTATTCGCGCTCGTTTTGCGAGGTGCTGACCGGTCGCAGTTAGCACCATAAATTCATCCAAAAGAGATACATACTATGTCTTTCGTATTCCAAGCTGAAGTCCGTTCTGACCTGGGGAAAGGTGCGAGCCGCCGCCTGCGTCAAGCTGACCAAGTTCCTGCCATCGTTTACGGTGCAGGCAAAGAAGCCCTGTCCATCACTGTTGACCACAAGAAAATGATCCTGGCTCAAGAGAAGCCGGAATTCTATGAGTCTGTACTGACTCTGGTTATCAACGGTGAAGAAGTTAACGTAAAAGTGAAAGCTATCCAGCGTCACCCGGTACGTTACAAGCTGATCCACCTGGACTTCGTTCGCGTTTAATAGCGAACCGTCAGGTTGAAGAAAAGCCACTCTCAGGAGTGGCTTTTTGCTATCTGGCATCTTGTGACAGGCTGAAAGGACTTTACCTGATAAGCCAGCAATGCGGTTATCCCAGCTGGCTAAGGGCCTGTTGACAGTGCTGCTCGGCGGCATCCAGCTCCAGCAGCACCATCCTGATATCTTCCATCTGCTGTTGCAGTGTCTCCCGTTTCTCCTCAACCAGTCCCAGCATGGTTTGTAACTGGGTGCGGCTGCTCTTGTCGGCATCATAGAGATCAAACAGCTCTCGGATCTCGGCGAGGCTGAACCCGAGCCGCTTGCCGCGCAGGGTGAGCTTGAGGCGAACCCGATCCTGCTTGCTGTAAATGCGGGTTTGTCCCTCTCTGGCTGGATTGAGCAACCCCTGATCCTCGTAGAAACGGATACTGCGCGTCGTAATATCAAATTCCCGGGCCAGCTCACTGATGCTGAAGCGCCGTCCTTCATCCTTGTTGTTCATACAGACTTCTTGGCGAACTAAATCCTGTCTGCACCTTACCTAAACGTAAACTGCACTGCAACTCTTGTTCCATTGCGTCAGAACCCCTATGTTATGGCCATGTAACAAACAGAGGCAGGCAAATGGATATTGCAATTGTGGCGGCAAAACGGACTCCGATGGGGGCGTTTCAGGGGGCATTGGCAGAGGTCACTGCGCCTGAGTTGGGAGCCTGTGCCATCGAGGCGGCACTGCAGCAAAGCGGGCTGCGTCCGGAGCAGGTCGATGAAGTGTTTATGGGCAATGTGCTGGCTGCGGGCGTGGGGCAAGCGCCAGCTCGGCAGGCGTTGTTGAAAGCAGGGTTGCCAGATAGTGTGCCTGCTACCACGGTCAACAAGGTGTGCGGATCCGGCATGAAAGCAGTGCTGTTGGCGGCGGATACCATCCGCCTTGGTGACAACAGGGTAGTGGTCGCGGGGGGGATGGAGAGCATGAGCCGTGCCCCCTATCTGCTGGATAACGCCCGTAGCGGCTTTCGGATGGGGCATCAAAAGGTGCTGGACCACCTCTTCCTCGACGGTTTGCAAGATGCCTATGATGGCCAGCTGATGGGGGTACATGCCCAGCGCAGCGCCGATCTGGCCGGTTTGACCCGCAGTGCCATGGATGAGTTTGCCTTGGCATCATTGCAGCGGGCCCGCGATGCGCAGCACGCCGGTGCGTTTGTGTCCGAGCTGACAAGCGTCTATCGCGGTGAGTGCTTGTTGCTGGCTGAAGACGAACAACCCGGCAAGGGCAGACCGGAGAAGATCCCGACCCTGAAGCCTGCCTTTGGCAAGGAGGGCACTATTACGGCGGCCAATTCGAGCTCCATCTCGGATGGTGCGGCTGCGCTGATATTGATGGATGGCGCCACGGCGCAAGCTTGGCAGGTACCAGTGCTGGCAAGGATCGTCGGATATCAGAGCCACGCGGCATTGCCCGCCGAGTTTACCTCTGCACCCATTGGCGCCATTTCACGCTTGCTGTCGCGTCTGGCATGGTCGGTGGAAGAGGTGGATCTCTTTGAGATCAACGAGGCCTTCGCCATGGTCACCATGCTGGCCATGAGCGGGGTCGGCATCCCTCATCACAAGGTTAATGTGCATGGTGGGGCCTGTGCGCTTGGTCATCCGCTGGGGGCGAGTGGCGCACGAATTCTGGTGACGCTGATCGCCACGCTGCGGCAACGGGGTTTGCGGCGAGGCGTGGCCGCGCTCTGTATCGGGGGCGGGGAGGCGACCGCTATCGCGGTCGAGGTGGATGACGAGACGAATTAATTGGTGGCTTCCATCGCCAACAGTTGTTCCGTGACCCAGGTGGTGGCGGCCAGATAGAGGTGACTCACCTTATCCTCGCTCAGCCCCAGGCGGGCTGTTCTGGCCGTTACCCGCGACCAGTTGGCGCTCTCGTAATCTTCACAAAACGCGAGGTAGAAACCCAGATTGCCTTTGCGCTCCAGCAGCGCCAGCCGAATATCGTCGATAAGAGGGATAGTGCCGAGCAGCTTGTCCATCGGCTGCTCCATCAGTACATCCAGCAGGGAGAAGAGACCGGTGATAAAGGCTTGTTGTGCCTGCTGGCTCGGGGCGTGGGCGTGGGCCAGCAGCTCACAGAATCGGGCACGGATCATCGACATCTGGTAGAGCTCGGCACTTTTCCCCTTGCCTGCATTGGTCGCGGCCACCAGTGAAACAAAACGCTTTAGCTGGGTATTGCCCAGGTATATCGCAGCCTGGCGAAACGAGGAGATGGGGTTGGCATGGCCTTTGAGATGATTGACATAGCGCAACAGCTTGAGGGAAAGGGATATATCCTGACCGAGCAGCTGCTCAATCTTGTTGATATCAGGCTCTGCCTCGTTGACCACGTTGAGCAACTGCATCACCACGACTTGCGCCGGCTCCATAGTGGCTTGCTTGACCATCTCGGGTCTGCTGAAGAAAAAGCCCTGGAACAGCTGGATCCCCAGCTGTTTGACCCGCTCGAACTCCGCCTTGTCCTCTACTTTTTCCGCCAGATAGGTGAGCCCCAGGGTCTGATGCCGCTGGATAAACACTTTGATCTGCATCAGGGGGGTGGCACGAAGATCAAACTTGATGATGTGGATAAAGGGGAGGAAGCGCTCCCAATCCGGCGACATGGTGAAGTCATCGAGTGCCAGTTGATATCCCAGCTTGTGCAGCTGTTTCACCTTTTCCAGCAGGGCATCATCTGGTGGGGAATCTTCCAGGATCTCAATCACCACTTTTTCGGGCGGCAGGCACTCTGCCAATCCCTCCAGCAGCAGTGAGTGGGGGAAATTGATAAAGCAGGGGCGGCCTCCCAACAGCTGATCGATATTTTGTTGGAGGAACTGTTCGACCACCAGGCGTGACGTCGCCTGCTGGGAGGAGATGCTCGGGAAGACATTATTCAGACTATCGCGAAAGAGCAGCTCATAGGCATGAGTTTTGAGGTCTCTGTCGAGGATCGGCTGTCTTGCTACGTAGGAATACATGCCTTGCTCCAGTAAAGGTACTGGGTTGATTTTATGGTGTTGCAGAACACTATGCCAGTGTTCACCTTATTGAGTAAGGCAATAATTGGCATAGCGTTTTTTGCAGGGAAGGAATTTAGAAGAGATAGCTCAATTGTGCACCAGCCAGCCAGGCATCCCCTTCGGAAGTGCCGTCAAAATTGGACTGGTAGTGGGCCGGAACGCCGTTGGGCAGGCGAACAGATTGCGTGAAGGATTCATGTACCCCCACTTTTTTGCCATCGATCAGGGTGACGCCCACATCGACCGAGAGCGCCTTGCTGTACTGATATCCCACTCCCAGGCTGTACCAGATGCGATCCGAGTCAGGGATGGAAATGGTGCGATTAGCCGCAGGGACCGGACTCTCATCGTAGGCAATGCCGGAGCGCAGTTGCCACTTGGGCGCCACTTGATAGGTCATGCCGAGCGCATAGCGCCAGCTGTCTTGCCAGTTTTCATCCTTGATGTGCATCGGCCCCTGATGATCCAGACTGGCATCCAGCCCGACAAACTTGCTCCAGTTAGTCCAGTTGACGCTGCCATGGAGCGCGAGCTTGTCTGTGAGCTGCTGGAAGAGGGCAAGTTCGGCAGTGGCAGGCAGTGGCAGCACCAGATTGCCGGTATCTTTGAACGTCTGTCCCTGGTCATCTACCCCGACGGCATCCCCCTTGAGCTTGAGATCGACCCCGTTGCGATAGGTGAGACCGATACGGGTCCGCTCGCTTGGGGTGAGCAGCACACCGATATTCCAGCCAAGCTCGTTCCCTGTGCCTTCGAGATGCTTGGCGATCTTGTCCTGGTGGGGGAAAGTGCCACCTACTTCCCCCTCGCCACGAATAAGGGAAAGCCCCATGCCTGCGGAGAAGAAGGGGGTGAACTGATAGGCCAGGGCCGTGCCGAGCTCGACCGTCTTGATATCGGACACATTGCCAAAGTGGCCGGCGCTGTACCCTTTTGGCATCTCGATCCCGAGCCCGTATTGGGAGGAGAGGGAGAGCCCCAGGCTGAGCAGTTCATTCAGGGGGGTGACGACATAGAGGTTGGGTACCCAGGCATCACCCGCTACGTCGCTGGCGTCGGCGGACTTGTTGCCGATGGGCAGGCTACCCACTGGGGTCACGAACTTATCGCTCACACGCCCTTCGATATCGACCCGGGGGCGAATATAGATGAAGCCGCCGGAGAAGGCGGTCTGTTTGAAGCGGGTAATGGCACCCGGGTTGCGGCCCAATACGGAGGCGTTGTCGGCAATGGCGGCTTCACCGGCAAAGGCGCGTCCCAGGCCTGTAGCGGACTGTTCAGCCAGCTGGAACCCGGCGGCATGAGTCTGACCTGCGATCACCAGCAGGGCGATGGCGGACGGTTTGATGATGGGATGCATGGCAAAATCCTTGCTGTTACCCGAAGGTTCAATCGGTCATATGAATGGAGGCAGGATTTTATATGGTATGACCAGTAAGGCAACGGTAATGGCCTGTATCTGGATAAAACAAGATTAAATGCTGGGATGATGCACTCTAATGGCTTGATTAGAAAAGAAAAATAAACACGTGTGCGCTACATGTGTGCGCTGAGATGGTTTTGTGGGATAAAAAAAGAGCGCCTGGCGGCGCTCTTTCCATTCTATCAATAATCAGAACTTCATGTTGAACTGGGCAGAAGCTAGGAAGGCGTTGCCGTGGGAAGTACCTTGCCAACGTGGGTTGTTGATGGTTCCATCGTGGCTTACCAAGCCCTCATTAACATCGACCTTCTTGCCATCAAGGTAGGCCATGCCAAAGTCCACGCTCATATCGGTGTTGATATGGTAGGTGGCGCCAGCGCTATACCAGATACGATCTGAGTCCGGAATACTCAAGCTACGGTATTCAGCTTCAATCGGGGTGTTGTCATAGGCGAAGCCCAGACGTGCTTCCCAAGCCGGATTGATATACCAGGTACCACCGATGGAGTAGCGAGTAGAGTCTTTGAACTTTTCATCTTTTTGCAGACATACACCGTTTTTGCATTGAGAGCTTGTGGCTTTCAGCTCTTCAAATGCACTCCAGTCTGTCCAGTTGACTGAATAGTGGACTGCGAACTGTTGGTTTAGACGATGGTAACCTGCAAATTCAGCTTGAGCAGGCAGGTCGAGTTTTAGGTTCCCGTCAACGGTTTTATAGCCGGAAGTGGTGCCTTTAAAGTCACCATCAAAACTGAGATCGACTTGGGAACGGTAAGTCAGCGCGAAACGATGATTTTCGTTTACTTCATAGAGTGTGCCAACGTTCCAGCCAAAGCCCCATGTATCACCCTTCAAACTTGCAATTTTTGTATCGGCAGAATGCGGAACACCAGTTCCACCAGCCTTAACAGGTTGAGACAGCACTGGAGCCAAGACACCAGCGTAACGATTCAGTTCAGCCTCTGCGTATACAGCATTGATACCAGCACCAATACTAAATTGCTTGTTTACGCGATATGCAATATTCGGGTTGATATTGAAAGTTAAAAGCTCTGTATCGCCAGCACCTGAACCAGCAGCAAAATTCTTGTCATACTCGGTAGACAGACCGTAGTTAGAGAAAAGCCCAATACCCCATGCCCACTGATCATTTAGTGGCTGGATAAAGTAGGATGCGGGAACAAAGGCTGCAGGTGCGATATCTGAAGCCGATGCATCACGATTGAAGTAGTTTGGAACAGTTCCTGTTGGGGTAGTGAGGTTACCGCTAGTTTTGCCCTCCACATCCACATCCGGTTTGATGTAGGTACCGGACACAGAAACCGCCATCTTGTCGAAGGTAGTCATGGCAGCCGGGTTACGGGCCAGAACGGAGGCGTTGTCGGCGATAGCTGCTTCACCGGCATAGGCGCGACCCAGACCGGAGGCCGAGTGCTCGTTCAACTGGAATGCCGCGGCATGGACTTGACCGGTGGCCAGCGCGATGGTGGCGGCAATCAGGCTCTTTTTGAAAATTGTTGTCGTCATGGTGTTCTCTCTTGTAGGCAGATTTTTTTGCCGATATTGGCTGCACGTTCAATGCAAACCTCGACAAAATCCGTTTTTATTTCAGCTTCTTCCCAATCAATTCTGGCGTGATTCTATGGATCTGGTAGGAGGTAAGAAATCAGACCAGTGACAGCAGAATACATAAAAGTGATCGATGTGTTAATCATTTGTTTTAACTTGCTGTTTAATTCATCATTTTGAGGGTGTAAAGGTGGATTATTGACCTGGATTGCCGATCTCCGTCACAAAAATAATTTTGTCAATTTTTCGAAATCTTGAGGCAAATGAGTGACAAAGGGGAGTAATCAGGGGGGGAACAGGCAGCGGCTCGTGACCGCCGCCTGCTATTGAGGATGGATCTGAGGTTGTTAACCGGCGATGTTAAATGTCCCACTGCAGACGTGACTGCAGGGCGTTGGCAACGGGGGCAAGTGGCTCTTTCATCTCGCCAATCAGTACCATATTGGCGCCTTTGAGCTGGACTATCTCCCCTTTGAGGGTGCCATCTTCAAAGGTGGCCTGTTGCAGGGTTAATGGAACATGTTTGGGCACTAAAAAGAGGGTGACAGGCCCCATCTTTCCCTGGATCACCATGTGCAAGGCAGGTCCCTGATAAAACGAGCAGTGATTGACATAGGTCACCTTGAGCCCATCCATCCCGCTTAAGGTGGCGCCATACTTCTCCATCTTGGCATTTATGTTATGCAGATTGACCTGCTCATCGACACCTTCAATAAAGGGTTCTTCGCCATAGACATGAGCCATCGCCACCTGTGCGAGGGAGAGGGCCGCAGGAGCCGTTTCTGGCAGCGTGATCCAGCGGGTGCTCATTCCCAGCAGGAAGGCGACCGATGCAGCCAGGGCGATCTGGCGCCAGGATGTCGATGTCCGGATCTTGACCGGCGCCGTGCCAAGGGGGCGGGATGGCGGCAAATCATCTGGCGCGTCACTGTCTTGCTGCATGGCTTGCCTGAGCAGGATCCGCTCGGCCAGTCCGGCGGGAACCTCTACCTGCATGGCGCGCTTGAGGCTTCTGTCGAACTGCTTCATCTCGTCGAGATAGTTCCGATTGGCCTGGCTGGCTTCAGCTGTTTTGAGAAAATCCGGCAGTTGATCGTGGGGCTGGATCATGGCGTTGCGGCGAAATTCGAGTTCATCCATGTCCGTGTCCTCTTGCTTGGTTCTTCTGCTCCATCGCCTCCTTGATCTGGTTGCGGGCGCGGAACAGTCGAGTCATGACGGTGTTCTTGTTGAGGCCGAGCATCTCGGCAATCTCCTCACCACTGAATCCTCCCACGACTTGCAGCAGCAGTGGCTCCTGGTACTCCTCGGGCAACCGGGCGATGTGACGGTGCAACCACTCGTTCTCCATCTCCTGTTCACTGTGCAGCGCATCGTACTGGGGTTGAGGGTGATCGTCGAGATCCACCAGCTCCAGCTGTTTGCGTTCAAAGCGGCGGGCGTTCTCCCGTCTGAGGATGGTGATCAGCCACCCTTTGGCCGCCTTGTCATCCTGCAGGGTGTCGATCGCCTTCCAGGCACGAAGGAAGGTCTCTTGCACCAGATCTTCCGCTACGTTGGGATCCCGGGCCAGCCAGTAGGCATACCGGTAGAGATCGCCATGCAGCGCATGAACCAGTGCTTCAAATTTGGTTTGTTTGTCAGCCATGGGATCAGAGACCGGCGAAGTGGCCGGATCATTTCCACCAATATGCTGCTGAGCACGTTTTTTTCTAAAAAACAGCAGTGCCATAGGGCAATCCTTGTCAGGGGGCGTGGCAACGGGAGCGGGAACTCCCGTGCGCCAGCAGGTAAATCAGGTACGCAATACCGGCGGTTTCATCAGCCCTGAGGGTACGCGCCAGAGCGCGCCACTCGATGGGCGGGCCAGAAGAGGGCCGTGCAAAACAGGCTCGCTCGAGTGCGGCGAGCGCGTTGCCGAGCCGATTATGCCCAGCGTCAGGCAACTGGCCTAATTGATAATAGGAGACCTGCCAGCGCATGGTCGCCCACTTGATCAGCGCCTTGCGACTGGCATCCGGCTGTTGTCGGGCAAGGGCACGTTGCAGTTGATAGAAGGCGTGCCAGCGGGGCCCGTTGTGCCATAGCGTACGCAGCGCTACGGCCAGCACGACCCACCAAAGGCTCTCTCGCAGCGCCATTTGCGGGCGCTGATCATCAGGTTGCGAACTTGTCGCTGCATTAAACGTCAGTGAGATGGCGGGCAGGCTGGCCTGTTCAATCCGGCCGCTTTGGGTATTAAACCAGGGCAGATCAATGGGGGGCAGCTGATAGTCGCCACTCTGCTCCGCGACCAGACTCTGGCGCCACTGTCGCTCAAATAGCAGCTTGCCATCTCGGTAACGCTCCTGCTGTTGCTCGCCATCGGGATGTGCCTGTATGCCGTTTGGCAGTTGATGGGCCATCAGGGGGGCAAGCTGTATCTGGCCGCTGTCACCATTCTCCATGGTCAGGGTGAGGATCCGGATCAGCGGCTCACCCACTTCTCCCTTGGTGGCCGGTTCAAGGCGCTGGTTCAGGGTCAGCCGGGTGGCGACCGGCGTGGCAGGGGCTTTGTCGACCCGAACCTCGAGTGGTGCCGCGCGGGCCGAGAGCCGTTGTGGCTTGCCCCCTTGCTGCGTGAGCTGCCCCTGCAAGCGGGGCGAGTCGAGGTGCCAGAGCCCAGGCGCTTTTGCCTGAACGAGCCAACTGCGGGTGAGCCTGCCGGGCAGACCTGCCTGAGCGGGTGCGATCCACTCGTCGCTACCGAGGCGACGGATGGCGAAGTGGGCAGAGCTAAGCTCGCTCAGGGCCGGGTTTTGCATGCTGGTAGGCAGCCAGAGTGTCAGCCGGTAGATCACCGGCTGGCCGGGATAGAGCGGGCCCTGATGATCAAGGCTGGCCTGCATCTCGAGGGGCGAGGGGGCTGCGGGTTGCGGCAGCGCCGCCGCTTTCGCCTCTCTCAATGGCAGGGTGAGCGAGGGGGTAAACTCATTTCCGAGTTTGAGCGGTGCAATCACCACCTTTGTATTAGCGGGTGAGTCGCTCTGGTGCAGCGGGATCTGCCAGCGAGTCAGTTGTTGTACCGGGGTGGTGACCCGGCTCATGGTCACTCTGCCCACTGCAAACTGGCGCAGTAGGGGGGTGATCTCCAGTTCGCTGCTCTGGCGCTCGCCATCCGCTTCGATGATCAGCAGCCAATCGCTGGGGTCGGCCCCCGGCAGCAGCTCTGCCCGTGGGGGCAAGGCCCAGCAAAGTGGAGTCGCCAGTGCGAGCAACAGCCCCCATCCTGCCCGCGTCACCAGGGCTCCTCCACCTTGATCAGATCCCGGCGCAGCGCCTCTTTGCGCAGCCGCTGCTCCAGCAGCAACACCGGGGGGGAGGGTGGCAAGGGCATTGCTGCTGCCTGCTGTTCAGCCGATGGTTCGGGTTGCTTGCTGTTGCTGGTATCGGGAGCAGCCGCCGCTGCGCCCTGTAACAGAGAGAGGTTATAGAGCGCATCTTCATGGCCGGGTTCGAGCGCCAGAGCGGCCAGATAGGCCTCTTTGGCGGCGGCAAACTCCCCCAGTTGCAGCAGGGCATTGCCGCGGTTGTAGTGGGCAGTGGCACTCGCTGCTTCCTGATAGGCTGCGATCGCTTGCCGGTAGGCTCCGGCCCGATACCAGGCGTTGCCGCGCCAGACTGGATCGTTGAAGGTGCGGGCTGCCCGCTGAAAATCCCCCTCTTGATAAGCCTGCATCGCTTGCAGATCCGCCCGCTCTGCTGCTTGCAGATCTTGTGTCGCAAGCAACTGCGCTCCCACCATCAGTGCGATCATCAACCGGGCGCCGACTCTGGCCAGCAAGGCGAGCGGTAACAAGGGGATCAGCAACCAGGGGCCAAGATCCAGTGGCGCCGGGGTGAGGGCCGAGGTCGTGGTGGGCAGCGGTGCAAAGCGGGGTGCGTCGCTGCCAAGCCACTGCAGCTCACCACCGAGACGATTGGCCAGAGCGGCAATGGCCTGACTATCGGGGGCGGGCAACTGCGCGGGCATGCGGGTGGCAAACCCCAACTCATTGGCCGGAGTGGCGGGCATCGGGGCCGGTTGACCACTGCTAGCAAGCAGAATATCGAGGCGTGCCGACTGGGTGTCGCGGCAAAGAAGGCGTTGCTGGCAGGGCCACAGGGCGGCGATTTGGGTCATCTGATTCTGGGTGAGGTCATCGGTGATCAGCAGTAGACGCGCTTGTTCTCCAGGGGCCAGCTGCTTCATGGCAAGTTCCACCGCCCGTGCCGGGTTGCTGCCCTGCAGCGGCATGATATCGGGGCGCAAGTCTGGCAGCAGCAGCGAAAGGGCCTGATGATCCCGAGTTGGCGGCATGGCGAGGTAGGCGTCACCTGCGTAGAGGATCAGCGCAATGCGTTCGCCCTTGGCGTGGCTCAGCAGCTGCTGTAATTGCCATCTGACCCGGGTTGCCCGATCCGGTTTGAGATCGGTGGCGGTCATCGAGCGTGACAAGTCCAGTAGCCAGATATCTAGCGGTGCTGCAGGCTGCTGTTGCAGCTCACCGCGCAGTGCCGGTCCGCTCAGGGCCAAAATGGCGGGCAGGGTTGCCAGCCAGAGCCAGGGACGTTGAGGACGAGAGGCTGGCAGCAGATAAACCTGCATAGCAGGTGCGATCAGCGGGGGCTGGCGACGACGGCGCCATCCTTGCCAGAGCCAGGGGATGAGTGCGATCAGCCACAGGGGGCGGAGCAAGATCAACTCCATCTACGCGTGCCTCGTGCCAGCCAGTTACGCACCATGCGAAACTCCAGCCTGCCGCGCCCTGATGGTAGAAGCAGCAGGCCACAAAGCAGTGCCAACGGCCAGGGGTAGAGCTCGATCACCGGTTGGTAGTGGGCAACGGGCATAGGGGCCGGTTCAAGGGCATTGAGGGTCGCGTTGATGGCCTCGAGATCGCTTTGGGTGCGTGCCCGAAAGTAACGTCCCTGGCCTGTCCGGGCCAGCGCTTGAAGAAGCGGCTCGTCCAGTTCGCTGCTGGGATCGGCCTGACTGTTGCCCGCCTCATCGTAGGGTTGGATAAAGGTATCGGGATCGGCTCCGACCCCCAGCGTATAGATCCGTATTCCCTGCGCGGCGGCGAGATTGGCCTCCTGCAGCGGGTCGGCACTGCCTGCGGTATTGCGACCATCGGTGACCAGCAGCAGGGCGGTGGGGCGACCAGGATCCCCATGCTGACGTGCCAGCTGGATCGCCTCGCCAAGGGCGGTGGTTCGGCCGACCAGATCAAAATCGAGCTCGTCGCTCAAGGTCAACAGCGCCGGGATCTCCTGAGTGAGGGGAGAGAGCAGGTAGGCGTGATCGGCAAATACAATGAGGCCCACCCTGTCTCCGGCACGTTTGGCGATCAGCGTCTTGATCTGCTGGCGCACCGCCGTTAGCCGTGCTTGCTGCTCGCCGCTGTCGAGCATATCCGGGGTGCGCATGCTGTCTGACAGATCCACCGCCAGCAGCAGATCCCGACTCCCTTCATATTGGATAACCGGTTCCCCCCACCACTGGGGGCGGCAGAGGGCGAGGATAAGGGCGCACCAGAGCAGCATGGCGCGCCAGAGCGGCAATCCGGTGTGGGGGCGCAACAGCGCAAACCCGGGGTGAGCCAGATAACCGCGACGCAGGGGCGGCAAGCCGAAGCGCACCAGCAAGGGCAGCACCAGCGCCAGCGCAAACCAGGGCCAGGCCAGGATCATGGACGCCTCCGCGCGGCTTTACGCTTCGAGCGGGGAGAGCGTTGCAAGAAGAGGGTTTGACCCCAGCGGCGATAATGTTGCCGAAGTTGTTCGCACTGCTCGCGAGTCGGGTTCTGGCTGCCATAGAGCCAACTGCTCCAGTGAGGGGCGAACAGGCTGAAATCGCTGCCGCCGTGACGGTCGACGAAGGCGAGCCACGCCTCTCCCTGCAGCTGGCGCGCCTCGGGCCAGCGTTGCAGTGCTTCATGACGCAGGGCCTCCTGTATGCGTGCCACCAGCAGCGCCGGATCTCCTACCAGCTGACGACACCAGCGGCGGTAACGTATCACCCTCTTGGCAATCAGGACGATCAGCAGCAGCAATAACGCTGTGATCAACAGCCACAATAGCGCCTGCACTCTGGGGTCAAGACTCTGTTCAATCAGATCCGGCCCCGGGTGGATGTCTCGCATCAGGGCGGCCAGCGGCGGAGTGATGGCCTCGGAGGCGGGACTGGCGCTGTCGAGTTCGGCGGGCGAGCTCATCCCTGATGACATAATCCCTCCTGCCACTGTTGTTGCAGCGTCTGGCCGTTATCGAGCAGATAGAGGCGCTGCACCAGCGGTAGCAACTGCTGCTTGCCGTGGGTCAGTTGCTGTTCGGCAGCTTGCTGGTAGCGGCGGGAGAAACCGGCATGGCCCCCATCCAGCCAGCCCTGATAGTGTTGCCCTGGCCGATCAATGGCCACCGGCAGCTGGCCATCAGGGGGAAGGGCAGCCTCGAGGGGATCGCGGATCTGCCAATAGTGAATATCGTGGTACCGCGAGAGCAGTTGCAACTGCTGACAGAGCGCCGACTCACAGGGTCTGTGATCGGTGATGATCGTCAGCTTGGCTCCGTGAGGCAGCTTCACGCCGGACAAGGTATCGGCCAGTGAGTGAGAAAGCGCCCGGCGGGCCAGCCCTTGCTGATAGTGATGGCAGAGGGATTCGAGCAGGGGCAGCACGCTGCCGCGCTGGCTCTGGTGATGGGGGATAAGCCCGTGGCAGATCAGGGTGTTGTGCCGCGGCTCCCCTTGCCAGATCAAGGCTGCTGCCAGCTCGCACCCCAGACGCGCCTTGAGCTGCAGCGTGGAGCCGAAATACATGGCAGGAGAGAGATCGAGCAGCAGCCAGTGCGCTTGATCGAGCTCCTCGCTATAGAGGCGGGTATAGGGACGGCCGAGGCGTGCGGTCACTCGCCAGTCGATATGGCGTACCTCGTCACCAGCCTGATAGGCGCGCAGCTCCCGAAACGTGATCCCGGGAGATCGGCCCGGTTTGCCGCGTTCGCTGCTGCTTCTGCCTGCGTGAGGTGGCTTCCTGGCCTTGGCCCATAGCCTGATATTGAGCAGCCGTGGCAGCAACAGGGCGATATCGGGATGGAGCTCCGGCGCTAGGGACATGGCACCTGATCCAGCAGTTGGGCGATCAGGATATCGTTATCCAGATTGTCGGCCAGTGCCTGATAGCTGGGAATAAGGCGGTGGCGCAGCACCGGATAGGCTTGCAGCTGGATATCTTCCGGCAGCACATAATCTCGTCCGGCAAGCCAGGCTCGGGCGCGGGCGGAGCGAGCCAGCCCAAGTGTGGCGCGGGGGCTTGCCCCCACGACAATCAATGGCTCAAGGGCAGGGCAAAGACCGCTGCCCGGGCGAGTGGCGCAGACCAGCTCCACCAGATAGTGCTCCAGTCTGCTTTGCATGGTCACCGCCAGCACTTCGCTGCGAGCACCTTGCAAGCTGGTCTGGCTCAGGGTCACCGGCGCCGCGCCAAGTTGTTCGCCGCTGGCGTTGAGCTGCAAGATGGCGAGCTCCATCGTGGGGCTCGGGTAATCCACCATCAGCTTGAGCAGAAAGCGGTCGAGCTGGGCCTCCGGCAGGGGATAGGTTCCCTCCTGTTCGATGGGGTTCTGGGTGGCGGCCACCATAAAGAGATGTGGCAGCCGCCAGCTCTTTTTGCCCACGGTGATCTGATGTTCGGCCATGGCTTCCAGCAGCGCTGATTGCACCTTGGCCGGCGCCCGGTTGATCTCGTCTGCCAGCACCAGATGGTTGAAGAGGGGGCCTGGCTGGAAAACAAAACTGGCATCCTGCGGGTGAAACACCTCGCTGCCGGTGAGATCGGCAGGAAGCAGGTCGGGGGTAAACTGGATACGGGCAAAGCGCCCCTCGACGGCGCCAGCGAGCGCTTTGACGGCACGGGTTTTGGCAAGGCCGGGGGCCCCTTCGATTAACACATGTCCTTCACATAACAGGGCAATCAGGAGCCCTTCTATTAGCTCCTCTTGCCCCAGGATCTGACTGCCAAGATAGTCCCTAAGTGCTCTGAACTCGGCCGCTGCCATGCGATAAACCCGTTGTTTTTATGGAAGTTGATCTTTTTATACTCCAGTTGCTTCCCAAGGGCGAGCAAAGGGGCCTTGCCGCGCTTAATTTAGTTTCAATCAGCTGTATGAAACTTGTGATTGGATTGTTAAGATGTGGCGCAATGAGGTCAGACCTCTGCCTTTTAAACCAAGGAGCCAGGATGAAACAGCCATTGAAACTGACGACTCGCCAGGGCGAACGGATTGCCGTCGTGGCGGGGCTGCGTACCCCTTTTGCCAAGCAGGCCACCGCCTTTCATGGCGTGCCTGCGGTGGATCTCGGCAAACTGGTGGTGAGCGAGATGCTCGCCCGCACCGATCTCGACCCCAAGCTTATCGACCAGCTGGTGTTTGGCCAGGTGGTTCAGATGCCGGAAGCCCCCAACATTGCCCGCGAGATCGTGCTCGGTACCGGCATGAGCGTCAATACCGATGCCTATAGCGTCTCCCGCGCTTGCGCCACCAGTTTCCAGGCGGTGGCCAACGTCACCGAATCCGTCATGGCGGGGACTGTGGATATCGCCATCGCCGGCGGTGCCGACTCCTCCTCTGTGCTCCCCATTGGGGTGAGCAAGAAGCTGGCCCGCGCTCTGGTGGATCTCAACAAGGCGCGCAATCTGCAGCAACGCTTCAATATTCTGCGCCAGTTGCGGGTCAAGGATCTGCTGCCGGTGCCGCCTGCGGTGGCGGAATACTCTACTGGCCTCTCCATGGGGCAGACCGCCGAGCAGATGGCCAAGAGCCACCAGATCAGCCGCGAGGCGCAAGATGCGCTGGCTCACCGCTCCCACACCCTGGCCGCGCAGGCTTGGGCCGATGGCAAGCTGAGCGGCGAGGTGTTTACCGCCCATGTACCGCCCTACAAATCACCGCTCGAGCGGGACAACAATATCCGTGAAAGCTCGGATCTGGCGAGCTACGCCAAGCTCAAGCCGGTGTTTGACCGAGTCCATGGCACAGTCACTGCTGCCAACGCCACGCCGCTGACCGATGGCGCTGCTGCCGTGCTGTTGATGCGGGAAGGTCGGGCGAAAGAGCTGGGCCTCGAACCGCTTGGCTATATCCGCAGCTTCGCTTTCTCGGCCATCGATGTCTGGCAGGACATGCTGATGGGGCCCTCCTACGCCACGCCGCTGGCGCTGGACAGAGCCGGTATCACGCTCAGCGATCTGACCCTGATCGACATGCACGAAGCCTTTGCCGCCCAGACTCTGGCCAACCTCAAGATGTTTGCCAGCCACGAGTTTGCCCGTGAAAAGCTGGGCCGCGAACAGGCTATCGGCGAGGTGGACATGGAGAAGTTCAATGTCCTCGGCGGTTCGCTGGCCTATGGCCACCCCTTTGCCGCGACCGGTGCGCGGATGATCACCCAGACCCTGCACGAGCTGCGTCGTCGCGGCGGGGGATTGGGGCTCAACACCGCCTGCGCGGCGGGTGGATTGGGCGTGGCTATGGTGTTGGAGGTTGAATGATGAGCGCTAAGACTTTTTCCCTGGATGTTCGTAAAGATGGCATCGGCATCCTCACCATGGATGTGCCGGGCGAGAGCATGAATACCCTCAAGGCCGCCTTTGTCGAGGAGATCCGCTCCGTACTGGACGAGGTAAAACGCAACAAGGATTTGATCGGGCTGGTGATCACCTCCGGCAAAAAGGACTCCTTCATCGCTGGCGCTGACATCACCATGCTGGCCGCCTGTACCAGTGCCAAGGATGCCGAGACCCTGTCTCGGGAAGGGCAGGAGATTTTCGCCGAGATCGAGGGGCTGACCATTCCGGTGATCGCCGCCATTCATGGCCCCTGCCTCGGTGGCGGGCTGGAGCTGGCGCTGGCCTGCCATGGCCGGGTGGTGACCGAACACGGCAAATCTGTGCTGGGATTGCCGGAAGTTCAGCTTGGCCTGCTGCCGGGCTCTGGCGGTACCCAGCGTCTGCCGCGCCTTATCGGAGTGGCCAAGGCGCTGGATCTGATGCTGACCGGCAAGCAGGTTCGCGCCAAACAAGCCAAAAAATTGGGGCTGGTGGACGATGTGGTGTCGCCGTCAATCTTGCTGGATGCTGCCATCAAGCTGGCCAAGAAGGGCAAACCGCGACATCAGTTGAAACGGGATCTGCAAGGCAAGGTGCTGGAGACCAACAAGCTGGGTCGCAAGGTACTGTTCGATCAAGCCAGCAAGGGGGTGAAAGCCAAGACCCGTGGCAACTACCCGGCGCCAGACCGGATCCTGGATGTTGTGCGCATCGGCGTAGAGGAGGGGATGAAGGCCGGTCTGGCCGCTGAATCCCGCCACTTTGGCGAGCTGGTGATGACTGCTGAGTCTGCCGCCCTGCGTTCCATCTTTTTTGCTACCACCGAGATGAAGAAAGAGGTCACCTATCAGGGGGCCGAGCCGCGCAAGGTGGCCCATGCCGCAGTGCTGGGCGGTGGTCTGATGGGGGGGGGCATCGCGTTCGTCACCGCTACCAAGGCGGGCGTGCCGGTGCGGATCAAGGATGTGGCAAGCAGCGGGATCGGCAATGCCATGCGCTACAGCTACGACATCCTGGCCAAGAAGCTCAAGCGCCGTCATATCTTGCGCAGTGAGCTTGAGAAGCAAATGAGCTTGCTGACCGGCACCCTCGACTACTCCGGTTTCCACCGGGTCGACATGGTGGTGGAGGCGGTGTTTGAAGATCTCGCGCTCAAACACCAGATGGTGAAAGATGTAGAGCGCGAGTGCGGTGAACACACAGTGTTTGCGTCCAACACCTCCTCCTTGCCTATCAACCAGATTGCAGCAGAGGCGGCGCATCCGGAGCGAGTCGTGGGGCTGCACTACTTCAGCCCAGTGGACAAGATGCCGCTGGCGGAGATCATCCCTCACGCTGGCACCAGTGCCGAGACGGTTGCCACCACTCTGGCTTTTGCCCGTGCCCAGGGCAAAACGCCCATCGTGGTGAAGGACGAAGCCGGTTTCTACGTCAACCGCATCCTGGCGCCCTACATGAATGAGGCGGCGCGATTGGTGCTGGAAGGGGAGCCGGTGGAGGTGCTGGACAGCGCGCTGCTGGACTTTGGCTTCCCGGTTGGCCCCATCACCTTGCTCGACGAAGTGGGGATCGATGTGGGCGCCAAGATCTCCCCCATTCTCGAGAAAGAGCTGGGCGGAGAGCAGTTCCAGGCGCCCAAGGCGTTCGACAAGCTGCTGCAAAATGATCGCAAGGGACGCAAGAATGGCAAGGGCTTCTACCTCTATGGCAAGGCGGCACCGCGCAACAAGCTGACCGGCAAAGAGGGCAAGAAGACGGTGGACGAGAGCGTCTATGGCGTGCTCGGCATCAAGCCTTCTGCCAAGCTGGCCCGTCAGGAGATCGCCGAGCGCTGCGTGTTGCTGATGCTCAACGAAGCGGCCATGGCGTTGGATAGCGGTGTGGTGGCGTCGGCCCGTGATGGCGATATCGGGGCCATCTTCGGCATCGGCTTCCCGCCATTCCTTGGCGGCCCGTTCCGCTACATGGACACCTTAGGAATTGATCATCTGGTTGGCCGTCTGGAGTATTACCAGAAGCGCCATGGCGACCGGTTTGCCCCCTGTGCCCGCCTCAAGGCAATGGCCGCAGAGCAGCAGACCTTCTACTGATAACCGCTGCAGATTGACCGCAAGACCACGAGGCCCGCACACCATGCGGGCCTCTTTCTATATTGTGGTTTGTTCGGGTTATTCAGGTGGTGCTGCGATGATGCAGGCAGAGGCGAAGGCCGAAAAAATGGCCCACCGAAGTGGGCCGTAGATATATCTGATCACGGGTCAGATCCCAGGTTTGCGCTCCGGGCAGCGGCCGATGATATCTGCAGGCAGATCGCCGTTATCCTGTTCCAGCACCACGTCAAATCCCCACAGTTGGTGCAGGTGTTTGAGCACCTCATGGCGTGAGTCGCCAAGGGGTATGCGGTTGTGGGGCACATAGCGCAGGGTGAGGGAGCGATCCCCCTTCACGGCAACGTTGTAGACCTGAATATTGGGTTCCAGATTGCTGAGGTTGTATTGGGCCGACAGGGTATTGCGCACCTGACGGTACCCCTCGTCATTGTGGATAGCGGAGACCTTCAGATAGTTCTTCAGATCGTCGTCATCAATGGCGAACAACTTCATATCCCGCATCACTTTCGGGCTTAAGAACTGGCTGATAAAGCTCTCATCCTTGAAGTTCTGCATGGCAAAGTGGAGGGTTTCGACCCAGTTGCTGCCGGCATAGTCGGGGAACCAGTATCTATCCTCCTCGGTCGGGTTCTCGCAGATGCGGCGCAGGTCGGTAAACATGGCAAACCCCAGCGCATAAGGGTTGATCCCCGAGTAGTAGCGGCTGTTGTAAGCCGGTTGATAAACCACGTTGGTGTGGCTGTGCAGCACCTCCATCATGAAGCGATCGCTCAGCTTGCCCTCGTCATAGAGGTGATTGAGGATGGTGTAGTGCCAGAAGGTGGCCCACCCCTCGTTCATCACCTGGGTCTGCTTTTGCGGATAGAAATACTGGCTGATCTTGCGCACGATGCGCACCACTTCCCGCTGCCAGGGCTCCAGCAAGGGGGCATTCTTCTCGATGAAGTAGAGAATGTTCTCCTGGGGCTCGGCGGGGTAGCGCCTGTCCTCCACGCCAGCCGCTTTATGCTGCTTGGGCAGGGTACGCCACAGCTCATTGACCTGAGTCTGCAGATAATCTTCCCGCGCCTTCTGGCGCCGCTTCTCCTCTGCCATCGAGATCTTCTGGGGCCGCTTGTAGCGATCCACCCCGAAGTTCATCAGGGCATGGCAGGAGTCGAGCAACTGCTCCACCGCCTCGATACCGTGCTTCTCTTCACACTGGGTGATGTAGTTCTTGGCGAACAGCAGGTAGTCAATGATGGAGGAGGCATCGGTCCAGGCCTTGAACAGGTAGTTGTTCTTGAAGAAGGAGTTGTGACCGTAGCAGGCGTGGGCCATCACCAGTGCCTGCATCGGCATGGTGTTCTCCTCCATCAAGTAGGCGATGCAGGGATCCGAGTTGATGACGATCTCGTAGGCCAGCCCCATCTGGCCGCGCTTGTAGTTGCGCTCGGTATGGATAAAGCGCTTGCCGAACGACCAGTGTTGATAGCCGATGGGCATGCCGACGCTGGAGTAGGCATCCATCATCTGCTCGGCGGTGATCACCTCGATCTGGTTGGGGTAAGTGTCCAGCTTGTAGAAGCGGGCGACCCGGGCGATCTCCTGGTGATAGGTCTCCAGCAGATCGAAGTTCCAGTCTGGTCCGTCATCCAGTGGCGCTACACGTTTTTCTGTTTCGATCATGTGACCTCCTCACGCCGCTTGTTTCTTGAACAGCTCGCGGAACACCGGATAGATATCCTCGACCTTGCGAATGTGCTCCATCGCAAAGTGGGGGAACTGGCTGGCTACCGACTCATATTCGTGCCACAGGGTCTGGTGGGCACGGGTGGTGATCTCGATGTAGGAGTAGTACCGCACCCTTGGCATGATGTCCCGCGCCAGGATCTCCCTGCACTGCGGTGAGTCATCAGCCCAGTTGTCACCATCCGACGCTTGCGCCGCATAGATGTTCCACTGGTTGGCGGGGTAACGTTCGTTGATGATGTCGTTCATCATCTTGAGGGCGCTGGAGACGATGGTGCCGCCAGTCTCCTGGGAGTAGAAGAACTCGTGCTCGTCCACCTCCTTGGCCTGGGTATGGTGGCGGATATAGACCACTTCTACGTTCTTGTAAGTCCGGCTCAGGAACAGATAGAGCAGGATATAGAAACGCTTGGCCATCTCCTTGGTGGCCTGATCCATGGAGCCCGAGACGTCCATCAGGCAGAACATCACCGCCTGGCTGGAGGGGACGGGCCGTTTGACGAAGTTGTTGAACTTGAGATCGAAGGTGTCGATAAACGGCACCGCATCGATCCGTCGTTTCAGCTCCCTGATCTCCTTCTCGAGCAGGGCGATTTCGGCAAAGTGCTCGTTGGGATCGTTGGCCAGCAGAGCCAGCCGCTCTTCCAGTTCATGCAGTTGGCGTTTCTTGCCTGCTTGCAGCGCCATGCGCCGCGCCAGCGAATTTTGCAGGGAACGCACCACGTTGATGTTGGCGGGCACCCCGTTTGAGGTGTAGCCCGCCCGATAGGTTTTGACCTCCATCAGCTGATTGAGCTGGGTTTTCTGCAGCCTGGGTAACTCCAGATCTTCAAACAGCAGATCGAGATACTCATCCTTGGAGATCTGGAACACGAAATCATCGGCCCCTTCACCCTGATTGGATGCCTGCCCCTCGCCTGAACCCTGTCCACCGCCCCCTCCTTTGGGGCGGTCAATCTTGTCGCCGGAGACGAACTGATCATTGCCGGGATGCACCATCTCCCGTTTACCGCCTTGCCCCTGATGAAAATGGGGCTCGCCGATATCCTTGGTCGGGATGCTGATGCTCTCGCCCTTGTCTACGTCCTGAATGCTGCGCTTGGAGACAGCATCCGAGACCGCTTGTTTTATCTGCTTCTTGTAGCGGCGGATAAAGCGCTGCCGATTGACAGCGCTTTTGTTTTTGCCGTTGAGCCTGCGGTCGATAAAATGCGCCATAACTCCCCCTTGAACAGTCAGGGTCAGGATGACTTGCGTACCCTGAGATACCATTCGGAGAGCAGTCGCACCTGTTTGCGGGTGTAGCCTTTCTCCATCATCCGTTCGACAAAGTTATCGTGCTTCTTCTGCTCCTCGGCCGAGGTTTTGCTGTTGAAGGAGATAACCGGCAGCAGCTCTTCCGTGTTGGAGAACATCTTCTTCTCGATCACGGTGCGCAGCTTCTCGTAACTGGTCCAGTTGGGGTTACGGCCTGCATTGTTGGCCCGGGCACGCAGCACGAAGTTGACGATTTCGTTACGGAAATCTTTCGGGTTGCTGATCCCGGCGGGTTTTTCAATTTTCTCCAGCTCGCTGTTGAGAGACGCTCTGTCAAACAGCTGGCCGGTTTCGGGGTCACGGTACTCCTGATCCTGGATCCAGAAGTCGGCGTAGGTGACGTAGCGATCGAAGATGTTCTGACCGTACTCGGAGTAGGACTCGAGATAGGCGGTCTGGATCTCCTTGCCGATGAACTCCACATAACGCGGGGTCAGATAACCCTTGATGAACTCAAGGTAGCGATCGTGCAGCTCTTGCGGGAACTGCTCGCGCTCGATCTGCTGCTCCAGCACATAGAAGAGGTGCACCGGGTTGGCGGCCACTTCCGCGTGGTCGAAGTTGAAGACGCGGGAGAGGATCTTGAACGCAAAGCGGGTAGAGAGACCATTCATCCCTTCGTCCACACCGGCGTAGTCGCGATACTCCTGATAGCTCTTCGCCTTGGGATCGGTGTCTTTGAGGCTCTCGCCATCATAGACCCGCATCTTGGAGTAGATGCTGGAGTTTTCCGGCTCTTTCAGCCGTGACAACACCGAGAACTGGCCCAAGAGTTCAAGGGTGCCCGGAGCGCATTTGGCCTCGGTCAATTCGCTGTTGATCAGCAGCTTCTCGTAGATCTTCACCTCTTCCGAGACGCGCAGGCAGTAAGGCACCTTGACGATGTAAACCCGGTCGAGGAAGGCCTCGTTGTTCTTGTTGTTGCGGAACTGCTGCCACTCGGATTCGTTGGAGTGGGCCAGCAGAATGCCGTCAAAGGGGAGGGCGGAGAGCCCCTCGGTGCCGTTGTAGTTACCCTCCTGGGTTGCTGTCAGCAGCGGATGCAGCACCTTAATGGGTGCTTTGAACATCTCGACAAACTCCATCACCCCCTGGTTCGCTTTACACAGCGCGCCTGAGTAGGAGTAGGCATCGGCGTCATCCTGGGCGAAGTGCTCCAGCATGCGGATGTCGACCTTGCCGACCAGTGAGGAGATGTCCTGGTTGTTGTCATCACCGGGTTCAGTCTTGGCAATGGCGATTTGATCGAGGATGGAGGGGTTGACCTTCTCCACCTTGAACTTGGTGATGTCGCCACCAAACTCGTGCAGGCGTTTGGCCACCCAGGGGGACATGATGGGACGCAGGTAACGGCGCGGGATGCCGTACTCTTTCTCTAGGATCTCCCCATCCTCTTCGATATCGAACAGGCAGAAGGGGTGATCATTGACCGGTGAGCCCTTGATGCGATAGATGGGCACCTTCTGCATCAGGGATTTGAGTTTCTCTGCCAGCGAGGATTTACCGCCGCCAACGGGGCCCAGCAGATAGAGGATCTGTTTCTTCTCCTCCAGCCCCTGGGCGGAGTGTTTGAGGTAGGAGACGATCTGTTCGATGGCCTCTTCCATCCCGTAGAAATCCTTGAAGGCGGGATAGCGTGCCACGACGCGGTTGGAGAAGAGTCGGCTCAGTCTGGGGTTGGCTGAGGTGTCTACCATCTCCGGCTCACCAATGGCGGTCAGCAGACGTTCGGCTGCGGAGGCGTAGCAGGCTTTGTCCTGCTTACACATATCCAGGAACTCCTGGATGGTATATTCCTCTTCTCTCGCTTTTTCATATCGCTGTTGGTAATGCTCGAATATGCCCATAACTTTGCCCTCGTTATAGTCGCTTACCCTGAAAAAAGTGGATGACTGCTTTTGTGTTGTGCGCTTTTAAAGCCTAGTCAACAGACTCCAGTAATCCATCACGGTTGATAGGTTAAATTCTGAAGAAACCTGCCCGATCCTTGTGCGGGGAGGGTCAGTCAACAACACCGCTATGTTACTGACTGTTAAATTATTTTTGCCACGATAGTGAGGTAAATGTCAAAGACATAAAAAATAAATGTTTGTGGGAAACAGGGAACTTATTGCGAAAAGATTAAGGGGTTTGACGAAAGGCAATGGGGCTGCGGGTTGGCGGGGTTATGGATGAGAATGTCATTACGTGAACGTCAACGTAAATCACTTTGTTTGGGGTTTTGGCTCTAATTTTTACATTGACGCTACATTATGAGTACCCTAGATTGGCGATGTGTGAGCAGCAAGATGCTTTAGCAAGAGAGTTGACGGTTGCTTCACCAAGCTCTGTTTAAGCACGTTTCCGTTGGCTTGACCCTCGCAACCGCGAGGGTCTTCTTTTTCTGCGTCTGTAAACGCTTGTTTCTGCTGGTGGCTATTGACGCAGCGGGCACTCACCTAGCAACGGTAGGCTTGTTGCACTGCCGCCAGGACGCGGGCAAACGGGTGGGCGGCCAACTGGCCTGCGCCTGCCAGCGATTTGGCCTTGACCCGGCTGGTCAGCGGTGTGGCGATACCACACAAAAAACGGGCCAGAACACGAGCATCCACGGAACCGGTCTTGGCAATCAGCGGATCGCAACAGGCGCGGATCCCCGCCTCGTTTGGCATGGCCAGTTGGGGCAGGGGAGGGAGATGTGCCACCTTGCCACGACAAACCGAACAGTGGCCACAATGAACCGGCGCCACCTCATCGGCAAAATAGCGGGCGAGGCGGTGGCTCAGGCACTCACTTGAGGTGAAAAAGTCGAGCATGGCTTGCAGTCTGGCCAGCTCACTCTGTTCTTTTTGCAAGAAGAGCGCATGGAGCGCGTTAGCCTCCTGCTCGCAGTCCCACCCCTGACGGGTGATCCGGTAGACCTCGGTCATCTGCTTGCTTTCGAGTTCGATCCAGCCCTGTTGCTGCAGATAGTCGAGCGCCGCAACGGCCCGCTGCCGCTCCCCCTGATAGCCCTGCCAGAGGGCGTCAAAGTCCATGGTGCACCAGCTGCGCGCTTGCGGGGCACAGGCGAACAGCTGCTCCAGAAACTGGCGGCGATCCGGATTGAAGCGGCTCACTATCTCGCCTTTATCCAGCACAAATTTGAAGCGGTAGTCGGCGTAATAGCTATAGGCCGGAGTGATGATGCCTGCCATCTCCAGATAGACCAGCAGGGTTTTAAGGGGCAACTGGCGGATATTGGTGTCGTTGGAGAGACGCAGCAGGGTGAATTCCCACTCGCTCCCGCTCTGCTTGATGATGGCAAGGAGCTGGAGGATGGCACTCAAATCCGGCGTATCGCCGTAGACGAAGTTCTCCAGCACCGGCAGCTGGCTCTGGTTGGCCAGCACGATACAGCGCGATGGTTGGCCATCCCGTCCGGCGCGGCCAATCTCCTGGCTGTAGTTTTCGATGGATTTGGGCAGATCGTAGTGAATGACCCGCCGGATATCCGCTTTGTCGATCCCCATCCCAAAGGCGATGGTGGCGACGATGCAATCCACCTTGCCCGCCATGAAGTCGTGCTGGATCTGACTGCGCAGCACCGAGTCGAGTCCGGCATGATAGGCGCGGGCGTTGATCCCTTCTCTAATGAGTTGCTCGGCACAGGCTTCTGCGGTGTGTTGCAAAGTGACGTAGACGATGGTGGGGGCCGCCGGATCGTTGGCCAACTCCTGCGCGAGCCAGCTATCCCGCGCGTCGGGCGACAGGGGAATGACCGCCAGATCAAGATTGGGGCGGTAGAAACCGGTGACCACGACCCCCTCCGGCGCGATGCCGAATTTGGTCTGCATATCCTGAATCACCGCCGGTGTGGCGGTGGCGGTGAGCAGCAATACCTGCGGGATCTTCAGATCATGGCGATAGCTCGGCAGCTTGAGGTAGTCGGGGCGAAAGTTGTGGCCCCACTCCGAGATACAGTGCGCCTCATCGACGACCAGCAGCGAGAGCGGCACTTGCTGGATAAAGCGGCGAAAGCGCTCGTTCTTGAGTCGCTCCACCGAGATCATCAGGATCTTGAGCTGGCCATCCAGCGCCTGCTGCATCACTCGTCGGCTCTCCTCCGGGCTCTGGCTTGAGTCGAGGGTAGCGGCGCTTATTCCCTTGCTTTTAAGGAAGGCGAGCTGATCGTGCATCAGCGCCAGTAGCGGCGAGATAACCAGGGTCAGGTGAGGCAGGGCGAGGGCCGGCAGTTGATAACAGAGGGACTTGCCGGAGCCGGTGGGAAAGATGGCGGCGGCACTCTGACCAGCCAGCACCCGGCTGATCACCGCTTCCTGACCTGGCCTGAGTGCGGAGAAACCAAAATATTGGTTGAGCAGGGATGGGATCATGGTAAGGCTCCGCGGCAAATGGGGGATGATAGCACAGCGATGCCGGTCACGGGTGACACAGGAATGGTCGTGAGGGTAAGGGCAGAGAGTGTCGATAAAACGTACAAAAATGGGTGGTTGCGCTGTGGTTAAGGTTTTGTTGCGGTTTTTTGTGATGGAAACGGGATATTTTTTGGTGAGTCTCTGGAAAAAAAAGATGGCGAATGGGATATTCCGTCATGCAATCCGGTGACTGGCGGATCGGCCCGACAGAAGGCTGGCCACAGACACCACATTCGGGCGACAGGGGTCTCCCGATGGGTGGTTGCAGACAGGACTCATGATTCATGCACTACGGTGCTTAGGGACTTTTTTTGATGACACAACAACACCCCCTCCTTCGGCTGGTCAATAGCACCAGTCTGGTCAGCCAGATCCTGGTTGGTCTGGTATTCGGTATCTTGCTGGCACTGTTTGCCCCCGAGTGGGCGAAAACGGCAGGTCTGCTCGGCAGTCTGTTCGTTGGCGCACTGAAAGCGGTAGCCCCGCTGCTGGTATTCGTACTGGTGATGGCGGCCATCATTGGTCACAAGCAGGGTCAGAAGACCAATATGCGACCGATCCTGCTGCTCTATCTGTTTGGTACCTTCTCTGCGGCCGTGGTCGCGGTGATTGCCAGCTTCCTGTTCCCCTCCAACCTCCATCTGGTGGCCAATACTGCCGAGATCACCCCGCCAGGCGGGATCACCGAGGTGCTGCAGACCCTGCTGTTCAACGTGGTGACCAACCCGGTCAAGGCGCTGATGGATGCCAACTATATCGGGATCCTGGCGTGGGCCATCGGTCTGGGTATCGCCATGCGCCATGCCAACGAGAGCACCAAGGCGCTCATCACTGACCTGTCTCACGGTGTCTCCGCCATCGTGAAAGCGGTGATCCGCTGTGCTCCGCTCGGGATCCTGGGTCTGGTTGCCTCCACTCTAGCTGAGACCGGCTTCGATGCCCTGTTTGGCTATGCTCAACTGCTGGTGGTGCTGATCGGCTGCATGCTGTTTATCGCCTTTGTGGTCAACCCGTTGATCGTCTTCTGGAAGATCAAGCGCAACCCCTATCCGCTGGTGCTGACTTGCCTGAAAGAGAGTGGTGTAACTGCCTTCTTTACCCGCAGCTCTGCGGCCAATATCCCGGTCAACATGGCGCTGTGTGAAAAATTGCGTCTGCCGGAGGATACCTATGCGGTCTCCATTCCGCTGGGTGCCACCATCAACATGGCGGGTGCGGCCATCACCATCACTGTCCTCGCCATGGCGGCGGTACATACCCTGGGGATGGAAGTGGACATGGCAACGGCTGTGCTGCTCTCCGTGGTTGCCACCGTCAGCGCCTGTGGCGCGTCCGGTGTCGCCGGTGGCTCCTTGCTGCTGATCCCGCTGGCCTGTAGCCTGTTTGGTATCAGCAACGACATCGCCATGCAGGTGGTGGCCGTCGGCTTTATCATCGGTGTGCTGCAGGATTCTGCCGAGACAGCCCTTAACAGCTCCACCGACGTGCTGTTCACCGCCGCAGCGTGCATGGCCGAAGATGAAACCTTGCTGGATGTGGCTCCGGTATCGAGCCGCGAAGCCTGATCTCGCAACGGTCAGTTTCGCAACACACTTGCGCCCTCTTCGGAGGGCGCTTTTTATTGTCGGCTTTGCTCTCTTTTCCTCTTTAATCAATCTCATTGGCTGATGTGCCGGACATTCTGTCGCCCTTGTCCAGGGCGCTGCCTTATCTTTATCCCTTTGAGTTGTGCTTACTCCCTCTGTGGTGTGCTATACATTTCTGCCTGCTCTGCCAAGAGCCAATTGCTATGGCTTACCCCAGACCTTCAAGACAATCACAGCATCACAGCATCACAGCATCACAGAAGAATGGAGGTGGCTGGCTGCGGCAGATGAACCCGTCCTATCAGACACGCCATCATGGTTTGGTGAGGGGGAGTAAACGTGTTGGCGATATTGAGCTGCGGGCCTGCCATGGCGCTGGTGAGCATGCAGATATCCAACAAGGTGAGGAGAGTAATAAGGAGAGAGCAGGGGAATCGCGGAGGCACAGATTGCAGAGATAAAAAAGCCAGCCGAGAGTTCGGCTGGCTTTTTGCTATCAGTGGCAGGTGGGGGATTAACCGACCAGCTGATAGAGGATGGCGGAGATGGCGATCATCCCCATCACAGCGACAAATACGTTGCTGATATGGCCCTGATATTTCGCCATGGCCGGTACGCGCTTGATGGCGTACATCGGCATGATGAACAGGATGGTGGCGATGATCGGGCCGCCTAAGGATTCAATCATGCCCAGGATGGAGGGGTTTGCAATGGCAGTGCCCCACAGGGTCAGGATGAAGAAGGCGATGATGAACATCTCGACTTTCTTGGCGTTCGGCTCTTTGCCGGACTTGCGCATGTTCTGCACGATCATCCCTTTCAGACCTTCACGGGCACCCAGATAGTGGCCGAAGAAGGAGGAGACGATGGCTACGAACGCAACCAGCGGACCGAAGTAGGAGATGATGGGGCTGGCATGCTGGTTGGCCAGATAGGAGAGCACGGCGATGTTCTGAGCCTTGGCTTCCGCCAGCTGGGCCGGAGTCAGGCTCATCACGCAAGAGAAGACGAAGAACATCACGAAGCCCAGCAGCACCATGGCGGTACGCTTGAGGATGGCATCGGCTTTCTCGACAGCCTGATCACCGTGGTCGCGGCGCTGGGCTAGGGAGAAGCTGGAGATGGCTGGGCTGTGGTTGAAGGAGAAGACCAGCACCGGGATGGTCAACCACAGGGTAGTGGCGAAATCCTTGGCAGAGGGCACTTGCTCCAGCGCCGCGCCGGTCCAGTCCGGGATCAGGTAGAGGGAGATACCGGCCAGAATGGCGATCAGCGGATAAACCAGCAGCTCGGTCACTTTCAGCATCAGCTTTTCACCGGCCAGCATCACCGACATCATGCCCATGATCAGCACGATGGAGAGGATCCAGCGCGGCGGAGCACTCATCTGCAGCTGGTTGACCATAAAGCTTTCCACGGTGTTGGTGATGCCCACGCCGTAGATCAGCACGATGGGGTAGATGGCGAAGAAGTAGAGCAGGGTGATTAATTTACCGGCACCCACGCCAAAGTGCTCTTCCACCACTTCGGTGATGTCTGCGTTTGGCTTTTTGGAGGAGAGCACGAAGCGGGCCAGACCACGGTGGGCCAGATAGGTCATGGGGCCTACCAGCAGCGCCATGACGACCAGCGGCCAGAAACCGCCCATACCCGCGTTGATCGGCAGGAACAGGATCCCCGCGCCAACCGCGGTCCCGAACAGACTGATGACCCAGGTAGAGTCGCGTTTTTCCCAACGAGTGGTTTGAGTAGAGCTGATCCCTTGCTCTGTTGACGCCGCAACTCCCTGCGTGCCAGTGACTGTGTTTGACATCTATCTCACCCCGAATGTGTGGTTCTTATTAAGTCGGCGCAAGGATACGGTTTTTCTAATCAAAAATGTTGATCAAATTCATCTTTACGGCACGAAAAACCGCACTTTCTTATGGAAATGTGATCAAAACAAGAAAAATTCAATTATTGTTTATCAATTGGCACGTTATTTTAGTGTTAATGATTAAATCTCGCCCAGCAAAATGTAAGTAAATTGTTATTTTGCGAGATGCTGGGCTAGCTGGTTGATCATGCTGGCGGTGGCCCCCCAGATAAAGTGCTGTTGCCAGGGGATCCAGTAGATGGTGTGTGCTTTCCCCCCTCTGGAAAGGGTCAGGGGGATGTGGTTGCGCCGATCCAGCAGATGGGTCAGCGGCACTTCGAAGGCGTGATCCACCTCATCCGGACTCAGGATGAGGGGATAGTTGCCATCGAGCAGCCCCAGTACCGGCAGTACCTCGAATCGTGACACGGTATTGAGCGGGTTGAGGGTGCCGATCACTTCAATCAGCCGTGCCGGAATGCCGAGCTCCTCTTCGGTCTCCCGCAGCGCCGTGGCAATCAGGTTCTCGTCACCGGGATCCTGTCGCCCGCCGGGGAAGCTGATCTGCCCCCCATGATGACGCAGCCGGGGGCTGCGCCGGGTCAATAACACGCTGAGCCCCTCATCGCGCATCACCACCGGGATCAGCACCGCCGCCGGACTGAGCCCGCCAATGGCGAGGCGATGGGCCGGGGCGGGTCGCTGCAACTGGAAGCGGGTCAGCAGTTCGTGGCGATCCATGGCGGGGAGCTCTCCTGTGCGTTGGCCTGACAGTGGGGAGGATTACAGCGCCGACAGCGGCGGCAGGATGCGGGCGACCTTGTCATAGGTCTCCTGATATTCGCTGTCGGCGTCGGAGTCAGCGATGATACCCCCACCGGCCCAGCAGTGCAGACGACCCGCTTCGGCGATCAAAGTGCGAATGCAGATGCTGGTATCCATCCGGCCATGCTGGCTGAGATAGCCGATGCTGCCGCAATAGGCATTGCGGCGCTGGGGCTCCAGCTCTTCGATGATCTCCATAGCCCGGATCTTGGGGGCGCCGGTGATGGAGCCACCCGGGAAACAGGCCCGCAGCAGATCGACCCCTTGCCAGTGTGCATCCAGCTCACCATGGATGGTGGAGACCAGATGATGTACCGCCGGAAACGACTCCACCGCAAAGAGATGAGGCACGCTGACCGAGCCAGGCCGGCTGACCCGACCGATATCGTTGCGCAGCAGATCAACGATCATCAGATTCTCTGATCTGTCCTTGTCCGCCTGCGCCAGCTCCTGCGCGACTTGCCGATCGATGGCCGGATCGGGGTGGCGAGGGCGAGTGCCCTTGATGGGTTTGGTTTCGATATGACGGCCATCGAGCAGCAGGAAGCGCTCGGGGGAGAGGCTCAGCAGCGCGCTCTCCGGCAGACGGATAAAGGCTGAGAAGGGGGCCTTGTTGGCGGTGGCCAGCAGGCAGTAGGCCTGCCACTCATCCCCCTGATAGGGGGCGCTGAAACGCTGGGTCAGGTTGATCTGGTAGCAATCCCCTGCGGCGAGATATTCCTGAATGCGGGCAAACTTCTCGCCATACTCGGCGCGGCTCATATTGCTCTGCCACGCCCCCAGCAAGGCAAAAGCGGGGGCCGGTTTGGCCTGCTGCTGTTCAAGCCAGGCCAGCCGGTTGGCAAGGCCCGCTTTATCCCCCCAGTGCACCAGCTGCCAGTCGCCGGTCGCCACATTGCGAAGCAGCGCCCAGTCGTAGATGCCCACCGCCATGTCTGGCAGCGCGATATCGGCGGCGGCCTGCACCGGCAGTCGCTCAAAGCGGCGGCCCAGATCATAGCCAAACAGGCCGAGGGCGCCGCCAATAAAGGGCAGGTGAGTGGCGCACAGATCCAGCTCCCCCAGCAGCTGTTGCTGGGTATGGGCCAGCAGGGCGAGGGGATCTTCGCTGTGTTCGCTGATATTCGCCCCGATACGCAGAGTGGTCACCTCGCCACGGGTTTCGAGGGTCGCCAGCGGATCGGCAGTGATGATATCAAAGCCGTTATCGGCACCGAGTGGTCCCGCCGATTCCAGCAACATGGCCCACGGCTGATGTTGCAGGCGGGCAAAAAGCTGATGGAGTTCAGCACTATGGTCTAGATGATGGATATGAAGTGTTGGCGTCATTTTATGTTACACAGGCAACAGTTTGGTTCCCGAACCCTAGTCGGTGCTGGTGGGCAAGCGTATCATAGGTGTCGGTGACTTAAGAAAAAACTGCCGTGTCGTTCGTTTTTTGCTGGTTGATAGTTTTTAGCCAGCACGTCAGCACGGCCCATCATATGGAAGCCCTTGCCCTGCTCTGTGGCAGAGACAAGGACCAGTGAGGATGATATGAGCATTATAAAAAAACAGGATTTCATCGATTCTATCGCAGATGCCCTCCAGTACATCTCCTATTATCACCCGTTGGATTTTGTTCAGGCTGCCAAAGCGGCGTATGACCGTGAGGCCAACCCGGCCGCCAAAGATGCGCTGGCCCAGATCCTGATCAACTCCCGCATGTCCGCCGAAGGTCATCGTCCGCTCTGCCAGGACACCGGCATCGTGACCTGTTTCGTCAAGATCGGCATGCAAGTTCAGTGGGACAGCGACATGACAGTGCAGGAGATGGTGGACGAAGGGACCCGTCGTGCCTACACCAATCCTGACAACCCGCTGCGCGCCTCCGTGCTGGCCGATCCGGCCGGCAGTCGCAAAAACACCAAAGACAACGCCCCTGCCGTGGTTCATATCGACATGATCCCCGGCAACAAGGTGGAAGTGAGCATCGCGGCCAAAGGCGGCGGCTCCGAGAACAAATCCAAAATGGTGATGCTCAACCCCTCGGACGATATCGTCGAGTGGGTACTGAAAACCGTGCCGACCATGGGCGCAGGCTGGTGCCCGCCCGGCATGCTGGGCATCGGTATCGGCGGTACCGCCGAGAAAGCGGCGGTGCTGGCCAAAGAGGCCCTGATGGAGCACATCGACATTCAGGAGCTGATCGCCCGCGGCCCCAAGACCACCGAAGAGAAGCTGCGGGTCGAGCTCTACGACAAGGTCAACAAGCTGGGGATCGGTGCCCAGGGTCTGGGCGGTCTTACCACTGTGCTGGATGTGAAGGTGAAATCCGCGCCAACTCACGCCGCTTCCAAGCCGGTGGTGATGATCCCCAACTGCGCCGCGACCCGCCACGTTCACTTCGAGCTGGATGGTTCAGGCCCTGCCGAACTGACTCCGCCGAAACTGAGTGACTGGCCGGAGATCACCCGTGAAGCGGGTGGCAACGTGCGCCGCGTCAACGTCGATGGCATCACCAAGGCCGAACTGGCCAGCTGGAAGAGCGGTGATACCGTGCTGCTCTCCGGCAAGATCCTCACCGGTCGCGACGCCGCCCATAAGCGCATCGCCGACATGCTGAAAAATGGCGAAGGGCTGCCGGAAGGGGTCGATTTCACCAACCGCTTTATCTATTACGTTGGCCCGGTTGATGCGGTGCGCGACGAAGTGGTCGGCCCGGCAGGCCCCACCACCTCTACCCGGATGGACAAGTTCACCGATATGATGCTGGGTGAAACCGGCCTTATCGGCATGATCGGCAAGTCCGAGCGTGGCCCGAAAACCGTCGAGAGCATCAAGCAGCACAAGGCCGTCTATCTGATGGCGGTAGGCGGCGCCGCTTATCTGGTGGCCAAGGCCATCAAGAAGGCGCGCGTGGTGGCCTTTGCCGATCTCGGCATGGAAGCGATCTACGAGTTTGAAGTGGAAGATATGCCGGTGACCGTTGCGGTCGATTCCGAAGGCAACAATATCCACGAAACCGGTCCTGCCTACTGGTCGGCCAAGATTGCCGAGCTGGATGGCAAGCTCTCCTCCTGAGTGACCTTTTTCGCTGCCGGTTAACGGCATCGGCCATGTAAACAAGGCGCGTCCATCCGGATGCGCCTTGTTGCTTTGGCTGGCCTGTTATGGGCTCAGGTTGGCCGTTTACGGCAAGCGGGTATAAAAAAGGATGGCGTGACGCCATCCTTTTTCGTTGTGCATGTGCTCTGGTAGTAGACAGCAGAGCAATCGCCCTTGGCTTTAGGCCTTTTTCAGGTAGGCAGCAACCAGTACGATCTGCACGCCGTTGACCTTGCCTTCGATATGGAGCGGGTTGTTGGTCAGACGGATGCCCTTGACCAGGGTGCCGCGCTTGGCGGTAAAACCGGCGCCTTTCACGTCCAGATCCTTGATCAGGGTAACGGAGTCGCCCTCTTGCAGCACGGCGCCGTTGGAGTCAACGGTCGGTACGCTGTCGTCATCTTCGTCAGCAATACCAGCTTCAGCCCAAGCCTTGGCTTCGTCTTCCATGTACATCATGTCCAGCAGATCCTGAGCCCACACTTCACCCTTGCCGGAGAGTGCTTTGAGCTGGCGCCATGCCATCACCTGCACCGCAGGCACCTGGCTCCACATGCTGTCACTCAGGCAACGCCAGTGGTTCACCACCAGGGTATCCGGTTGTTCCAGCTGACCACGGCAGGTGTCACAGATAGCAACGCTGTGATCATCGTCGCTGGCGGGGGAGTGAGGCACCACGAAGGCGGTCAGCGCCTGCTCGGCGCTGCACAGTTCACACTTGGCGCCCGCGCGCGCTTGCAGAATGGCGTTGATGGTCATGTTGTTGGTCCCATAGCTAGTGTAAAGCGTCCCGCGTTGGGCGGGGCGCGTGAAAGAGGGGGCGGAATATAGCATAAAACCCCGTACTTTGTCAGGTCTGCCCTGGCTCACAAGATTGGCTGTGGTGTTGCGCGGCGCTGATCGTTTGGTATTGAGAGTGCAATTTGAAGCGGGATCGCTAGAATGAGCCTCCTTTTTGACTGCAAGGCAGGGGCATTCGTGCTGGCTCAACGTTTTCAACAACTGGATCGACTGCTCACCCGCTACAAACGCTGGTGGCAGTATCAGCCATATCATCATCTGACCATGGCCTTTGTCGATGAGGCACCCGAACTGGCGGCACTGCTCAATGGGCTGACCCTTGCCCAGTTGGCGGAGCTCGATGCGGATATGGATGCACTCAGCAGTCTGCTTGCCCCCTGGATTGCCGAGGGGACCAAGCTGCAGCAACTCAGCCAGCTTGCCCCGTTTACCCCGGAGCCCATCACCTGCAGCAAGGAGATGGCGCTGCATATGCCGGGGCGCAAGCAGGCTCAGATCGAGTCGTTCACCGCCTGTCTGCCTGCCCATCAGGGCCCCTATCTGGAGTGGTGTGCCGGCAAGGGCCACCTTGGGCGGCTGGTATCACTTCATCGACAGGCTCCGATCCTCAGTCTGGAGTTGCAAGGGCAGCTTTGTGACGAAGGTCGGCTGCTGGCCGAGCGGGATGGCGCCAATATGACCTTTACCTGCGCCGATGCTTTTGCCCCCGAGTCGGCGGCGCTGATCGCCCCCGAACATCACGCTATGGCACTCCATGCCTGCGGCGAGCTGCACACCCATCTGCTGGAGCGGGTGGCCGAGCGCAGTGCCCGCGGAGTGACCATCTCTCCCTGTTGTTACCACCTGATCCGTACCAGCCACTATCGCCCGCTGTCAGCCGCGGCCAGCGCCAGCGAGCTGGTGTTGAGCAAGGCGGATCTCAAGTTGCCGCTACAGGAGACGGTGACTGGCGGTGCGCGGATCGCCCGCCTGCGCGAGCAGGAAGTGGTGTGGCGGCTCGGGTTTGACTGTCTGCAGCGTCAGGTGCGCGGGGTGGATGAGTATCTGCCGGTGCCCAATATGCAAAAGAGCCTGCTGACCGGCACGTTTGAGGCATTCTGCGTTTGGGCTGCAGAGCGCAAAGGGATTGTGCTGCCCGCCGGGCTGGACTACCCCGCTTGGTTGGAACACGGGGAGCGCCGCTTTGGTGATGTCGCCCGCATGGAGCTGGTGCGTCATTTGTTTCGCCGTCCCCTCGAGATCTGGCTGGCGCTGGATCGCGCGCTCTTTTTGCAAGATCAGGGCTATCGGGTCGAAGTGGGGGAGTTCTGTGCCAAACCCATGACCCCGCGCAATATCCTGATCCGTGCCGTGCGTGCCTGACATCCGGCTATTTTGAGCATTTTTCTTGAACATTGATGATGGCTGACAGGTTGAGCCTGTCAGCCATTTTTTTCATCACGAACAATGACCGTATGGCAGGCCACCTGGCCGTCTCTACTGTTCTAAAAATGGGCGAAAGATCACGCTCTGGCGTTTTCGTTTGGGTTCTTTTCCTTTGTTTCAGCTGCACTGAATATCACAAGGTGGGTGATGCATCCGATCGGTTGAGTTGATATGATGAACTCTTTTGAGACCGACAGCTTCATGGCATCCATCACCGTTCACTGCCCTCGCTGCAACTCTGACCACGTATATCGCCATGGGAAGACCCCTGCCGGCCATGTTCGCTATCGTTGCCCCGTCTGTCCGCACGTGTTTCAGCTCACCTACACCTATGAAGCCCGCAAGCCTGGCGTCAAAGACAAGATTGTTGATATGGCGTTCAACGGCTCAGGTGTTCGTGATACTGCTCGCGTCCTCAAGATTGGCATCAACACAGTCATACGCACCCTAAAAAACTCACCCCAAGGCAAGTAACCTCCGAAAAGGTGGTGCTCGATGACGTGGCACTTATCTGTGAACTTGATGAGCAATGGGCCTATGTTGGCAACAAACAGCATCGACATTGGCTTTGGTATGCTTTTGATACCAAGAGAAAACGAGTCGTGGCATATACCTTTGGCCCACGCAACGATGAGACATGCCGTCGGTTGCTGAGCCTGCTTTCTCCGTTCCAGATAGGCTTTATCACCAGTGATGATTGGGGAAGCTATGCCAGAGAGGTGCCGAGCGAGATGCATCTGACCGGGAAGATATTCACCCAGCGTATCGAGCGTAACAACCCGACGCTCAGAATGCGCATCAAGCGATTGGCTCGCAAGACCATCTGCTTCTCTCGTTCCGTTGAGCTCCACGAGAAAGTGATTGGTGCCTTTATAGAAAGACACCATTTCAACTGATTGGAGTCATTACCCAAAATTGCAACTAGGGTGCGAGATGAAGGGGGGTTGTCATTGCGGGGCGATCCGATATGAGGTGCTGACTGCACCTTTTGCGGCCGATTTTTGTCACTGTCGGGATTGCCAGCGCACCACGGGGGCACCGGTCGGGGCCTGGATGGATTTTCACGCCGAACAGGTGCAGTGGTTATGCGGCAAACCGACCGAGTATGCGTCTTCAGATTTTATCCGACGGGGATTTTGCGCCGAGTGTGGCTCCACCCTCACGTATCGCTGCACCCAGTACCTGACTACTCACGTTGGCTATCGCCTCTCTCGATAATCCAGAGACTGTTGCACCAACCTATCACATCCATACCGACAGCCAGCTGCCCTGGTTGTCGATCCAGGACGAGCATCCCCGTTATCGCAAAGGGAAGTAAAACCAAGGTAGCCCCAACAAGGGAGGTTGACATGGAGCTGGTAGTTATCCGCCATGGCGAGACGCAGGCCAATGCGGAAGGGCGTTATCAGGGCGCGCTGGATATCGGACTTAACGACGATGGCGTACGCCAGATATCCCGGCTGGCTGAGAAGGTAGCAGTGACAGAGCCGCCGTTCGATCGGCTGCTGGCATCTCCCCTGCTGCGAACAAGGGAGAGCGCTGCCATCTTGTCTCGTCAGCTGGGATTGCCTGTGGAGCTTGTGCCTGCCTTTCGTGAGCGGGATGTCGGCCTGTTCGCAGGTAGAGGCAAGAACACGCTATCCCGAGCTGTGGGCGCGCAATATCACCCGGCGCTGGGCTGAAGCTCCTCCCGGTGGTGAAACCATTGATGAGGTGATTGCCCGGGTCTCGCAGGGAATCACGGAACTTGTTTCGACCATGCAAGGGGAGCGGATACTGCTGGTGGCGCACGGTGTGGTCGCCAAGGTGATCCGCGCCGTAACGATTGCCGGTTTTGATGACTTCTTCGACTGGCAATTGCCCAACGGCGGCATGCTGTCGGTGAGGCTCTCTCTGGCTGATGGCGGCCCACTGCGCTTTAGCCGTCCCCTTGATGGTGGTGATTGAAAAGTGCACCAAAAGCATGACGAGAAAAAGCGCTACCGAAGAGAGTAGCGCTGTCTTTTGTATTCGTTGCGGTTGGTTATCTCTGCAGGCACAGGTTAGCAGTGTCACCAGAGAGCAGGGGCGTGCGTCCTTAAGTCGGCTCCGGCTCCTCTTTGCGGCAGCAGTTGCGCCCCTGTTTCTTGGCCAGATAGAGGGCGGTGTCGGCTCGTCTAACCATCTTCTCTACAGTGTCATGGCTGCCCTTGCTAGCACTGATCCCGATACTGATGGTGAGGGAGATCTCAAGAGCCCCGTCCAGTGCATGGTGCTGGGATTCGATGGCGAGCCTGATCCGCTCGGCGCTGGCCTAGGCGAGCTCGAGGGAGGTTTCCGGTAGCAGCACGATAAACTCTTCGCCACCCCAACGACCCAGCATGTCCACCTCCCGCAGCTGTTTGCTGATCCGTTTCACCAGACTCAGGATCGCCAGATCCCCCTGTTGATGGCCAAAGGTATCGTTGACTTCCTTGAAGTGGTCGATATCGATCAGCAGCAGGCTCATGGTATGGCCAAAACGCTGGCAGCGCTGCATCTCGGCATTGACCAGTTCGTTGAACCGGCGCCGGTTGGCAATGCCGGTCAGGGGATCCGTGGTGGCGGCGACCTTCAACTCCTCCACCAGTCGGGCTCGCTCCGAGATATCCCGCAAGATGGCGGTCATCTCGGTGGTCGGGCCCAGATTGATCTTGGCGATGGTCACCTCCAGCGGAAATTCGCTACCGTCGCGGCGCAGACCCATCACCGAGGCGCGGGCATGCATCGGGCGCGAATTGATGGGGGAGCTGCTGAAAGCTTTGAAATAGGTTTCGTGATTGGCGCGAAAACGCTGTGGCAGCAGGGTTTCCAGTCGCTTGCCGAGATAGCTTTCGTCGATGCCGAACATCTCACACGCGGCGGTGTTGATAAGCTCGATGCGTGACTCGCTGCTGACACTGATGATGCCGTCATAGGCGGAGTTGACCACTGCCTCGAAGCGGCGGCGACTGGTGGTGAGCGCCTCTTCCAGCTGCATCCTGGCGGTGATGTCGATGGCGGTCACGATGATCCGGTTGATCCGTGCCTGCTCGGGGATGATTGGGGAGAGAATAAAGCGCCACCAACTGGTACGCGAGAGGCTGTCGATGGGCAGCTCGCTCTCGAGCCCGGTCTGCATGCGCACACATTCGTGCATTGGCGGCTCGATGGTATTGGTGATGTAGCGGGGGAACATCTCGCTCAGCTGTTTGCCAATGCTGCCAAGGACATCCAGCTCGAACGCCTTGGCAAAGGTATCGTTGGCAGAGACCAGCACAAAGTGATCATCCTTGTCGAGGCTGAACACCGCCACGGCGGCGCCGATGGCGTCGAGAGATGACTTTATGTCGGCATGGGAACCCTGTGTAAACATGCGACCTCCACGGCGAATAACGTATTGATATTCAGTATAGTGTGGTCGTTTGGCTAACTACTCTTCGATATCCAGCAACACCAGAATGGCGCTGTCGCCGCCCCATTCGCGGGGGGCCTGATGGAAGGCGCGCACATTGGGGTGCTGGGCCAGCCAGCTGGGAATGCGCTGCTTGAGAATATGTTTGCCGATGCCGTGCATCACCGAGGCGACGTGAATGTTCTCTTTCTGGCAGAGGGTGAGCAGGGCGGCCAGCTCCTGTTTTGCCTGCTGCTGGTTCATGCCGTGCAGATCGAGATAGATCTCCGGCGGATAAATGCCCCGTTTGAGCTTTTTCAGCTCAAATTTTGACACATCTTCCCGCACGTAACGGGTCGGCCCATCATCGTCGAGATGGGGCTGATACTCATCGCTGAAATAGTGGTCAACCCCAAGCTTTTCGCGGGTTTCGCGCAATTCGCGTTTCTGCTTGACCGGGCGTAACTCGGCCCTTATGGTATCTTGCTTGATTTTCCGGGTACCTTTTATCGCATCGCGGAACAGCAGGGTTTCCTCGTCTGTCGGTGAGGGCGTTTTTTTCATCAGATGCTCATGTATTAGGTATGCGTCTTGCCCGCAACGTAAACGGGGCTCGGGCCGGATATTACTCGACTTGGAGGTGGATTTGGACAAGATATTTATCGATGAGGTGGTTGCCGAGATGCACACCATCCAGGACATGTTGCGTTGGGCCATGAGTCGTTTCAACGACGCCGGGATTTTTTACGGTCATGGAACCGACAACGCCTGGGATGAAGCTGTGCAGCTGGTACTGCCCGCGTTACATCTGCCACCGGATGTAGACCCGGCCATGCGCCACTCCCGTCTCACCAGCAGCGAGCGTCACCGTATCGCCGAACTGATTATCCGCCGTGTACAGGAGCGGGTACCGGCCGCCTACCTGACCAACAAGGCCTGGTATGCCGGTTGGGAGTTCTACGTGGACGAGCGGGTGCTCATTCCCCGTTCCCCCATTGCCGAGATGGTGGCCAACCGTTTCGCGCCCTTCCTCAAACATGAACCGACCCGGATCATGGACTTGTGCACCGGCTCCGGCTGTATCGCCATCATCATGGCCCACGAGTTCCCGGAAGCGGAAGTCGATGCCATCGACATCAGCATCGATGCGCTGAACGTGGCTGAGCGCAATATCAACGATCATGGGCTGGAGCAGCAGGTCATTCCGATCCGCTCCGATCTGTTCCGCGATCTGCCGGCGGGCGACAAGTACGATCTCATCGTCTCCAACCCGCCCTATGTGGACTCCGAAGATATGTCGGATCTGCCGGACGAGTTCCGTCACGAGCCCGAGCTGGCGCTGGCGTCCGGCTCCGATGGTCTCAAACTGACCAAGCGTCTGCTGGCCCATGCGGCAGATTTCCTCAAGGATAACGGTGTGTTGGTGGTCGAAGTGGGCAACAGCATGATCCATCTGGAAGCCCAGTTCCCCGAGATCCCCTTTACCTGGGTTGAATTCGAAAACGGCGGTCACGGCGTCTTTGTGATGACCCGTGACGAGCTGGTGCAGTATCAGGATCATTTCGCCATCTACAAGAACTAAGCAGGAGCGCGCATGGCAGGGAACAGTTTTGGTCAACTCTTTCGGGTCACCACCTTTGGCGAGAGCCACGGCCTGGCGCTGGGCGCCGTGGTTGATGGCTGCCCGCCGGGGCTGGAGATCAGCGAAGCGGATCTGCAGGGAGACTTGGATCGGCGCAAGCCGGGCACCTCTCGCTACACCACGCCACGCCGCGAGCCGGATGAGGTGAAGATCCTCTCCGGGGTGTTCGAGGGCAAGACCACCGGCACCTCCATCGGGCTGCTCATCGAGAATACCGATCAGCGCTCCAAGGATTACTCCGACATCAAGGATCTGTTCCGGCCGGGTCACGCTGACTACACCTACCACCAGAAGTATGGTCAGCGGGACTATCGCGGCGGTGGTCGCTCCTCGGCACGCGAGACCGCGATGCGGGTAGCGGCGGGGGCGATCGCCAAGAAGTACCTCAAACAGGTGCACGGCATCGAGATCACCGGTTTTCTCTCCCAGCTCGGCCCCATCAAGGCTGAGGCGTTTGACGCGGCGCAGATTGAGCAGAATCCCTTCTTCTTCCCTGATGCGGGCAAGCTGGAAGAACTGGATCAATACATGCGCGACCTGAAAAAAGAGGGCAACAGTATCGGTGCCAAGGTGCAGGTCATTGCCAGCAATGTGCCGGTGGGCCTGGGTGAGCCGGTGTTTGATCGTCTCGACGCCGACATTGCCCATGCCATGATGGGCATCAATGCGGTGAAAGGGGTGGAGATCGGTGACGGCTTTGCGGTAGTGGAGCAAAAAGGCTCCGAGCATCGCGACGAGATGACCCCGGCGGGCTTTGCCAGCAACCATGCGGGCGGCATTCTGGGTGGGATCTCGTCGGGTCAGGATATCGTGGTGAGCATGGCGCTCAAACCGACTTCCAGCATCACTGTGCCGGGCAAGACCATCAATACCGAAGGCGAGGCAATCGAGATGATCACCAAGGGTCGTCACGATCCCTGTGTCGGCATCCGCGCCGTGCCCATCGCCGAAGCCATGCTGGCGCTGGTGTTGATGGATCATCTGCTGCGCCATCGCGCCCAGAATCAAGGGGTGTTGACCCATACCCCGCAACTGCGCTGATCGCTGTTGCTGCTCATCGACTGATCGCTTCCTGTTTGGGGAACAAGTTCGACAATACCAAAAAGGCGACCTTCGGGTCGCCTTTGCTATTTCAGGTGGCGGCTTATCCCATCATTGCTTGCGGAGGGTGCGGGTCAGCAGATCCGCGGCGCCCGGATCGGCATTGAGGCGACACCTGGGGGGCGAGAACTTGTTGTGGGGTTTGGGCAAGGCATGAATGGCCCCGTTGATTTTGAGGATCTGTTCTTCGCTCACGCTGTTTTTGGCAAACATCAGGCTGACCGGCTGGTGGTGTAGCAACAGTTGGCAGCTGATAAACTCTTCGGCCCCCAGCTGGGCCAGCCGGTAGCGGGCATATTGCCACTCCATGATGATGCCATCGAGGCGGCGGGCCAGCAGCAGATCGATCATCCGCTCATCGGCGTTGTATTCGGTCGCCATTTTAAGCGCCGGGCAGCTATTCATCTGATGCATGGGGCGGGTGCCGGGCAACTTGCCTATCTTGAGCCCTTTCTCGTTGCACAACGCGGGCAGATTATCGAGCTGCGCCCAGCGATCCTGATGGCCGGGAATCGGGTCATTGCTCAGCAGCACATAGGCACTCTGGCGGTAGGGGGTCGAGAAGCGGGCATAGCTCTGGCGCTCCGGCAGAGGGAGGGCGGCCATCGCCACATCCAGCTGATCGTGCTCTACCAGATGCAGTGCCCGCGCCCAGGGAAGCTCGCGAAACTTGGGGGCAAAGCCCGCCTGGGTGAGGATCTTGCGGGTCAGGCTGACATCCAGCCCATCCAGCTCACCCCGGTTGTTGATTTGGCTGAAGGGGGGCCAGTGGCTCCAGGCCACGGTCAGAGTCTGACTGGCCTGCAGCGCAGGGCTTAGCAGCAGAAGCAGCAGGCCAATCCTTGCCTGCCAGCTGCCGCGGGGACGATATGGCGTGGTCATAGCTAAACCTCGTTATGGTGTTCTTTTATCCCGTGCTTTTGCCCTGCGAGCCATGCCTGCGAGGGCTGATATTGTGTTGCCAGTTAATAGTGTGGTGCGTGCTACATCAATCAACGGGATTATTCGGGGGGCAGGAGGGGGATTTTCTGTTCGTGCTGGGAGGAGCATCACATTTTTCTCGTGTATCCTGGGCAACTCCGTTAGACTGCGCCTCTATTCTTTCCCCTTTGCTCTGCTCCCCGGGGAAATCGTTGTTTTCTCAATAGGCCCAGATCTTGTGAGATGGCATCGGCTCAGCAGAGGAGCCCCACCACAAATCCCCGGCGCCCCTATCTCTAGCAGGTAATTATGAGTTTTACTTCCCTCGGTCTGGCCGAACCCTTGTTGCGTGCCGTTGCCGAACAAGGCTACGACACCCCGTCTCCCATTCAGCAGCAAGCGATCCCCGCCGTTCTGGCTGGCCGCGATCTGATGGCGGCGGCCCAAACAGGGACCGGCAAGACCGCAGGCTTTACCCTGCCGATGCTGCAACGTCTGATGGAGAGCAAGCGCAAGGTCTCTCCGAACCGCATTCGTGCGCTGGTGCTGACCCCGACTCGCGAGCTGGCCGCCCAGGTGGGCGAGAGCGTGCGTAACTACGGCAAACACCTGCCGATGCGCAGCCACGTGGTCTTCGGCGGCGTCAGCATCAATCCGCAGATGATGGCGACTCGCCGTGGTCTGGACGTGCTGGTGGCCTGTCCTGGCCGCCTGATGGATCTTTACAACCAGAACGCCGTCAAGTTCGACGAAGTGGAGATCCTGGTACTGGACGAAGCGGATCGCATGCTCGACATGGGCTTTATCCGCGACATCCGCCGTATCCTGGCTCTGATGCCGAAGAAGCGTCAGAACCTGCTCTTCTCCGCCACCTTTGCCGACGAGATCCGCGAACTGGCCACCGGTCTGCTGGATAACCCGGCGGTGATCGAAGTGGCCCCGCGTAACAGTACTGCCGAGCGTATCGAGCAGCTGGTGCATCCGTGCGACAAGGCCAACAAGATCGCGCTGCTGAGTCATCTGGTCACCAGCAACAACTGGCAGCAGGTACTGGTGTTCACCCGTACCAAGCACATGGCCAACCGTGTTGCCGAGACCCTCGACAAGAACGGCGTCAGCGCCGCCGCCATCCACGGCAACAAGAGCCAGGGTGCCCGTACTCGTGCGCTGGCCGGCTTCAAGGATGGTAGCGTCAAGGTGCTGGTGGCGACCGACATCGCCGCCCGTGGTCTGGACATCGACAAGCTGCCGCAGGTGGTGAACTTCGAGTTGCCGAACGTGGCGGAAGATTACGTTCACCGCATCGGTCGTACCGGTCGTGCCGGTGCTGCCGGTCACGCCATCTCCCTGGTTGCAGCCGATGAAGGCAAGCTTATCAAGGCGATCGAGCGTCTGACCAAGCAGAACATTCCGTGCGAGCAGGTGGCCGGTTTCGAAGCTTCCCGCGAGACCCTGGACAATATAGCCCGTGGTATCGGCGCGCCGCTGCGCAAAGAGCCCCGCGATCCGAGCGAGCAGCGCCGTGCGCCGCGTCCGCAAGGTCAGGGCCAGCGTCAAGGGGCCGGTCGTTCCGCCTCCAATGGCAATGCGGGTGGTGCACGTACCGGTAACGGTGGCAAGCCCAAGCCGCAAGGTGGTCAGCGTCCGGCTGATGGCGCTGGCAAACCGGCTCAGGCCCGTCGTCCACGTCGCTCTACCCACAACCAGTAAGCGGCTCGGGAGCTTGACTCCCCAGCTATGCGGTTGACTGAAAAAGCCCTGCCAATCTGGCAGGGCTTTTTGTTTTTTTCAGCCATACAATCGGCTCTGTGTGGTGCAGCGAGAGCAGCGCTAGATGGCGGAGAGGTACTGCTTTTGCATCGCCAGCCAGCGGCCGTTATTGATAAACGCCAGCTGTACCTTGAGCAGGGCCGCAATTTCCGCTCGGTGCTTTTTATCGAGATAGAGAAAGACCTGCTCTTTGGTGATCTTCTGCCAGGGGGACGCCAGTGCAGGTTGAGAGGCGGGGCGCATCTTGATGAGCCAGTCCACTTTGCCTCGATTCAGTTGGGCAAGCCCCTGCTTCTCATCGTTCAACCAGATGACCTGATAGTTGCCGAGGAAGCGCTCGCACCACTGGATGCCACGCAGGCAGCCAATCACGGTACCCCTGGCAGGGGGCCAGCTCGGGTTATCCCTTGGCTGACCATAAATCGCCGCCTCCGAGATGGGGGCACCGATCTGCAGCAAGTGGGGATAGGTCTGATCAAAGCCCTTGATCCGGGCCATATCGCCATCGACGGCATGGTCTGCCTCAATCAACTTTTCGCAGCGGGCATAGGTGCAGGGGATCAACTGAAAGTCGATGCCGGCCCGGCCAAACCAGTCATGAATAAAAGGGCGCAATATCGCAGTGTGTTCGACCGCTGCCGCCAGCTTTAGCGGGGTTGCGTGGGCAACGGGAGTCAGCCCGACAAGCAGTAACCAGCCAATCCACTTCATATCGTACTCCTGAATCGGGCTTGTTTAAGCAGCACTGTTGTGACTATCTGTGCAGTGAAGAATAGCCGATGGGTATGGCTGGCAGACCGCTTCGCCAGCTATTCGTGACGGCCGGGTCAGGGGAGCAGCGCCGTGATCAGGATATGGGCCGCGCTCACCAGGATCACCGTGAAGGTCAGCCCTATTCCCGCCACACGATAACGGAAGTTCTCCGGCGTGCGGCTCATGCCAAATGCATGGCAGAGGCGGCCAAGCAGCAAGGCGCTCCCCAGCAGATGGATAAGCCAGGGGGTCTGGTTGCCGGTTTCGACGAAATAGACCAGCAGCAGGGCGAGGGGGACATACTCGGCAAAGTTGGCGTGTACCCGCATGGCGCGCAGCATGGCGGGATCATCCCCATGCCCCAGCGCCACCTTGCGGCTATGGCGGGTGCGAATGGTTCTAATGCTCAGCAACACAAACAGCAGGGCGAGCAGGGCCGCGTAAACAGGCAGTATGGTCATGGTATCTGGCTCCTTGTGTGATGATAACGAGTGGCTGGTGTTGAGAGACGCGATATTGCTCGGCATCTCAATGGTTTGCCTTGAGGGTAGCAGCAAACTGCGTTAGCACGACCGTCATCTATTCACTTGCCATCGGCCAAGCGCAGGCGCAAAACAAACAGCCCTGCCGAGGTGGCAGGGCTGTATTTTGACCGTGTTGATGGTGGGCTGCGCCCCGTCATTACCCCTCGTAAGGGAGGGAGGAGTGGTGTAGCACGATACGCACCTTGCCATCATCCCCCTTCTTGAAACCCCAGGTCTTGTCGACTGTAGTTTCCTTGTTGTCGCGATCTACCAGATGCACCTTGCCCATGGTCAGCGCCATGTCGCCGTTGATATAGACGGCGGCATTGTCATAGCGATAGCTCTGCCAGTTTTTCAGGGCGAACCCTTTGTCGGTGGGGTAGGCGCTGTTGTTGCCGACAAAGTAGGCCAGCGCCCCCTCGCGGTTGGTGCGAAAGGTCTGCTCGCCACCGGCGAGGGTGGGTTTGAACAGCACTGGCCCCTGCTGGTAGCCATAGGCGCTGTCGAGCACCGACTCGGCAGTCGCCTTGGCGCGCTCAATCCCACCGGCGCGATAGTCATCGCTGATCTTGATAAGCGCCGCGCCCCAACCATCCTGCGCGGCCTTGATCTCCGCCTCGGTAATATTGTTGTTGGCGATTTCGGCGGCGCTAAGTGCGCCGCTGGCGGCAAGCAGGACGAGGGCAAGGGTGCTCTTCTTGAGGTGCAACATCATTGTTTTCAAACTCCTGATAGCGATAAACGAGCGGGCAGTGTAGCGAAGGGGCATGAACGGTTTTTGAACTGATTATTCAGGGTTGGGTAGTAAAAAGGTCGGTATATAGCTGAAGGTTTGGGTGTTTGTTTGGTAAGGGGCGCTGTCTTAATTAATGGCTGATGCCTGTATCCACTTGATTTCTTTTCCAACAAAAAGCCCCGCCAAGTTAATTGGCGGGGCTTTGCTATTTGGGGCATTCAGTATCGGGGATTACAGCGCTGGCAGCATTCCGAGGCTGACGCTGATCTGTACGCCGACAATCAGTAAGCCCATGGCGGCGGCCACTCCCAGCGCCACCACGCCACCCGGCGCGCGGTAGTGGTGGGCGGGTGCTTGCTTGCGGCTCTGCCACACCAGCGCCACCGGCAGCAGTACCGCGAGGATCGCCAGCGCAATGGCAGCGTAGCCGAGGGCCATGATAAAACCCTGCGGGAAGTAGAGGGCAAACAGCAATGGCGGCACAAAGGTGATAAGGCCGGTCTGGGTGCGGCCCTGCCAGTTGTCCTTGCGGCGGGTTACCTTGGCCATAAAGTCGAACAGCCCCAGCGTCACCCCGAGGAAAGAGGTGGCGAGCGCCAGATCGGCAAACAGGTGCATCGCCTGATTAAACGCAGGCCAGCTCACCAGCTTGCCGACGTTGGCCAGCAGGCTGTCCAGCGCACCACCGGTTTGCAGCAGGGCTTGCTGGCCGAGCAGACCGAGGATTGCTACCTGCCACAGCACGTAGAGGATCAGCGGCAGGGCTGAGCCCCAGACAAAGACTCGGCGCAACTGCTTGGGGCAGTCACCGAGGTAGAGCATCACGCTCGGAATGGAGCCGTGAAAGCCGAACGAGGTGAAGATGACCGGCAGGCCCGCCAGTAACAGGCCCTGACCCAGCGGCATCGAGAGCAGATGCTGTCCTTCGGTGCGGGGCAGCAGCAACGCCAGCACCACCACCATGATCACCAGTTTGACAGTGAACATCAGCCGGTTGAGGTAATCCACCGAGCGGGTGCCGACACAGACCATGCCGCCAAACAGCAGGGTAAAGGCCCAGGCGGCCTGCTCCTGGCTGAGGGTCATGCCCGCATCGGCCAGCGCCTGTGCCAGCAGGCTGCTGCCGCCGCTGATGTAGGCGGAGGCCAGTGAGTAGAACAGCATCATGATACAGAAGGAGGCGATGCGCTTGCCCCAGGGGCCGAGCAGATGATCCGCCAGCTGGTGCAGGTACCACTTGCCGGTGTTGAGGCTTGCCTCTACTTGCAGCATGGCGGTGAAGGCCATCAGGGCCCAGAGGCCGACCATCAGCATCAGGGTGGCGGGGCCGCCGAGGGAGGAGGAGGCCAGCGGCAGGGCCAGCATGCCGGCGCCTATGGTGGTGCCGGCAATCAACAGGGTACAACCCAGAGTTTTGGTATTCATGTTATCCATCCGAACGTAGCGATGTCAGCAGTGACGTCAACAAGAGGGGGCCGATTGGCGTTATCAGAAGGTGCCTCCGGGGATAGGGCCGGAGGCTAGCAATATCGGAACGGGAACATCTGTACCTAAAACCTGTCAGTTGTAAAAGATGGTTGCCACGTTAGCGGATCAAAATAGCGGAAACAACCCCTTTTATACGGTTCTTGTGCTGGCTTGTGGCAAAAAGTGGAAATAAATGATGACAGTGGTAGCTAATTGCAGAAAATAGCACCGAAAAAATGACTGGTAGGGGCTCATTGATACAGGTCAGCCAAGTGGTTGCAGCACGGATGGGGGAGTGCCTTGTCGTGGCGTTGGCGTTTAGTAGCGGGGTGAAAGGAGTGTGGAGGCCGGTTGTTTAGTCGGCCAGACGGTAGAGAAAGCAAAGCGGGCGGGTAGGGTTGTGGGGGAAAACAATAAGGCTGCCGATGCTGGCAGCCTTATTGTCATCTGTTCGCTTTACCCACCCATTGACAGCAAATCGGGTCTGCTGCGGTCAGGTTAGCGACGGCGCTTGAGGGTGCGGCTCACATAGTGCAGCCCGCTCTGGTAGTCGCCGTTCACCGCCTTGAGCGCCAGATCCAGCGCCTGGCTCGCCAGCGCGTCGTGCTGCTGGGGCAGGGAGTTGATGCCAAAGGGGAGGAAGTCAAGCAGGCGATCGTCGCCGAAGGTGGCCATGGCGAGCTGGCTCATATCGATCTCTTGCTCCAACAGGTAGTCTAGTACCCCCTCCATCAGGATATAGGAAGTAGTGATCAGCGCTTCGGGCAGCTGACCCAGCTGCTGGTGCAGATCTTTGATCAGGCGATACCCCTCAAGACGGGAGAAGTGATCCCCCTCGCACAGGTGGCGAGCCGCGCTGTGACTGGCGACCGCCTGCTCGAAACCGGTTTTTCGCTCCTGACTGATCGTGAGTGCTGGCAGCGCGGTGATCAAGGCGATATGGCGCAAGGTCGGGGTAAGCAGGGAGCTGGTGAGATCAAAGCTCGCTTTCTCGTTTTCACTGGCGACGGTGACGAACTTGTCGGCGGCCATCGCCCGGTCGATGGCGAGGATCTGGCTGCCCTGCGCTTGCAATTTACCGTAAAAGGGGTCGTCCGGGGGCAGGCAGCTGGCCACCAGCAGGGCATCCACATGGCGGCTCACCAGCATCTGGGCCAGCTCTTTTTCGGTGGCGGGCTCATCTTCCGAGCAGACGATGAGCAGCTGATATCCCTGCGCCCGGGCCCCCTGTTCCAGCCGTTTGGCCAGCTTGGCGTAACTGGCGTTTTCAAGGTCGGGCAGGATAAAGCCCAGAGTCTTGGTCTGGCCGCCACGCAGGGAGGCGGCGCGGCTGTCCGGCTGATAGTTATGGGCGGTGACCACGGCCATCACCTTGTCGCGGGTAGCCTGACTGATGCGGTATTGGTCGGCCTTGCCATTGATCACATAGCTTGCCGTGGTGCGCGAGACACCGGCGAGGGCGGCGATTTCATCCAGTTTCATCATATTGGCTCTGTTTGAGTTGCAAGGCCCACGGTCACTGCCGGGTGAGGGCACCGAAAAGTGTGCGCGGGATCATATCATTGAAAAGCACTCTTTGTGGGTACTTGATCAATTCGCTGAAACGATTCAGTCTGAGTGTAAGTGAAACGATTCAGCCTGTCAGCAACGAAGAGACCCAGTGGCCTGAAAATCAGGCTCCGATCACAGTCAACCGTGTTCGGGTCTATTGTCAGCTGGCGAGTTACCCGAATGTTCAATTGTGACGTACCGGCGCGGCCGGAACCTGATGGAGAGTCTCTATGTTGAAGTTGGCGCGAGAGCAGATCTTGCTGGGACAGTCGGTGGCAACCAAGTCAGACGCCATTGCCCTGCTGGCAGGCAAACTGACCGAAGCCGGTCTGGTGGAAGCGGGCTATGTGGATGGGATGCTGGCCCGTGAAGCGCAGCATGCCACCTATCTTGGCAGCGGCATCGCCATTCCCCATGGCACCACCGATACCCGTCATCTGGTGAAGAGCACCGGCGTCATGGTGGCCCAGTTCCCCAATGGTATCGAGTGGGATGAGGGGCAGATCGCCTATGTCGCTATCGGCATCGCCGCCAAGTCCGACGAGCATCTGGGCATTTTGCGCCAGCTCACCCATGTGCTGGGTGACGAGCAGGCGGCTGCCCAGCTCAAAGAGGCCACCGATGCCGACACCATCATCAACATCCTGACTGGCACCACTGCCGCCAAAGAGGTGCAATACCTGACCCTGGTTGACTTCCCGGCCGATGATCGCGACCAGTTGCTGCTGGGAGCAGCCGCCCGCGCCAAATCGGCGGGCTGGGGCGATGCCGCCATGGTGAGCGCGCTGCTGGCAAGTGAACCCGCCTACCTGGGCGAGGGCGTCTGGCTGGCGCGGGCCAATGTTCAGAAAACAGCATCGGCCCATACCGGTTGGGTGCTGGCCACACCGAGTAGCGCCCTCACGGCAGGGGATCTGCCGGTCAGCGCCATGCTGCTGCTCTGTGCCGCAGATAGCAGCCATCTGCCGCAGCTGGAGAATCTGGCTAAACTGGCGGCTGCCGGTCAGCTGGCTACGCTCACAGGCGTTGAGGGGCTGGCCATGTTGCAGGCAGGGCCCGCGAGCGGTCTTTCCGAAACCTTCACCATCATCAACCCCCACGGTCTGCACGCTCGTCCCGGTGCCATGCTGGTCAAGGTGGCCAAAGAGTTTGCATCCGACATCCGGGTGGCCAATCTGGATGGCAGCGGCGAAGCGGTTTCCGCCAAGAGCCTGATGAAGGTGATCGGCCTTGGGGTCAAGTGCGGTCACCGTCTGGCATTTCGCGCCGAAGGGGCAGATGCCGAAGCGGCTCTCAAGGGGATCGGTGAGGCCATTGCCGCTGGTCTCGGCGAGGGGGCGCATTGATGAAGATTGTCACCATTACCCTTAACCCTGCCCTTGATCTCACTACTCGCCTCGAGGCAATGAGCTTGGGTGAGGTCAATCTGGTGAGCGAGGCCAACCTGCGTGCCGCAGGCAAGGGGATCAACGTCGCCATGGTGCTCAAGGACTTGGGCCGCGAGGTGGGCGTCACCGGCTGGCTGGGCGCAGACAATGAGCAGAGCTTTGTCTCCCTGTTTGCAGAGCGGGCGCTGGATGACCACTTTGTGCGCGTGGCGGGCAGCACCCGCATCAACGTCAAGATCTCCGAGCAGTCCGGTCGGGTCACCGATCTCAACCTGCCGGGGCTCACCATCCAGCAAGGGGAGGTGAGCGCGCTGGAGCAGGCCATCGATCAATTGGCACCTCACGCCGAGTGGTTCGTGCTGGCGGGCAGCCTGCCCAAAGGGGTGGCCCCCGATTACTGCGCCCATTTGATCCGCTTGCTCAAGGCCAAGGGTAAGCAGGTGATCTTCGATTGCAGCGGCGCGGCCTTAAGCGAAGGGATCAAGGCGGCGCCGACCCTGGTCAAACCCAATCTGGAGGAGCTGAGCCAGTGGGCAGGCCGCCCCATCAAGACGCTGAGCGAGCAGGCCGAGTGTGCCCGCGCGCTGCAGGCAAGCGGCATCCCCAACGTGGTGATCTCCAACGGCGCCGATGGCCTGATATGGTTTGCCACAGATGCCGTTTGGCAAGCCATTCCGCCGCGGATGCAGGTGGTCAGCACGGTCGGTGCTGGCGATTCCCTGGTGGCCGGTCTCGCTCATGGTCTCAGCCTTGGCTGGGCGCCAGAGCAGACCCTGCGGCTGGCCACCGCCGTCTCGGCCTTGGCGGTCAGTCAGGTTGCGGTCGGCTTTGACGATATCAATGTGCTCAACCCTTTACTTGAACAGGTGCGCGTAGAGCGTCTGGATGCGCTGGCACCGGTTCAATGCCATACCCCCTCAATGGAAAACTCAGGAGATGCCCAATGAAAGCAATCTTGGTTACGGCTTGCCCGGCGGGCATTGCCACCAGCTTTCTCGCTGAAAAACGGATAGAACAGCAGGCCAAACTGGCTGGCTGGGAACTCACCCTCGACGTCGGCTCCAGCGTGCAGCCCCGCCAAGTACCGAGCAAGGAGCAGATTGCTGCCGCCGATCTGGTGCTGGTTGTCGCCAGTGCCCCGGTGGATCTCGCCGCCTATGATGGCAAGCGAGTCTATCAGGGCAGCATGGATCTCGCCCTGCAGGATCCGGCTGCCTTGCTGGAAGCCGCAACCAGCGGTGCCAGCCTCTATCGCCATCAAGCCGCCACCGCCGTTGCCAATGCTGCCGCCAAACCGGCCGCCGCTGGCAAGCGCATCGTTGCGGTGACCGCCTGCCCGACCGGTGTGGCCCACACCTTTATGTCGGCAGAAGCGTTGGAGACCATGGCCAAACAGCTGGGTTATCAGATCCGCGTCGAGACTCAAGGCTCGGTCGGTGCCCAGAATGCCCTGACCGTCGAGGAGATTGCCGCTGCCGATCTGGTATTCCTCGCCACCGATATCGAGGTGGACATGGCCCGTTTCGACGGCAAGCCGGTCTATCGCACCAGCACGGGCGCGGCGCTCAAGAAAACCCGTGCCGAGCTCGACAAGGCGTGGAGTGAGGCGAAAACCTATCGCCACAGCGGCGCCAGCCAGCCCAAGAAAGAGGAAAAAGCCGGCCCCTACAAGCACCTGTTAACCGGCGTCTCCTTCATGCTGCCGATGGTGGTGGCGGGCGGCCTTATCATCGCGCTCTCGTTCGTATTCGGTATCGAAGCGTTCAAGGTGGAAGGCACTCTGGCCGCCGCTCTGATGAAGATCGGTGGTGGCTCAGCCTTCGCCCTGATGATCCCGGTGCTGGCCGGTTACATTGCCTACTCCATCGCTGACCGTCCGGGTCTCGCCCCCGGCATGATCGGCGGTATGCTGGCAAGCTCGCTGGGTGCCGGTTTCCTTGGCGGCATCGTGGCCGGTTTCCTGGCCGGTTACAGTGCCAAGTACCTGAGCGACAAGGTACGTCTGCCGGTGACTCTGGAAGCGCTCAAGCCCATCCTGATCATTCCGCTCTTTGCCAGCCTGTTTACCGGCCTGGTGATGATCTATGTGGTGGGTGGCCCGGTGGCCGGCATCATGAATGCCATGACCGAGTTCCTCAACAACATGGGCTCTGCCAACGCCGTGCTGCTGGGTGTCATCATCGGCGCCATGATGTGCTTTGACATGGGCGGCCCGGTCAACAAGGCGGCCTACGCCTTCGGGGTCGGCCTGCTGGCCTCCAAAACCTACGCCCCCATGGCTGCTGTGATGGCCGCCGGTATGGTTCCGGCACTGGGGATGGGAATTGCCACCTTCCTGGCCCGTACCAAGTTCATCAAGGCGGAGCAGGAAGCGGGCAAGGCCTCCTTCGTGCTGGGTCTGTGCTTTATCTCCGAGGGGGCCATCCCGTTTGCCGCCAAGGATCCGATGCGCGTCATCCCGGCCTGCATGGTCGGCGGCGCCCTGACCGGTGCGCTCTCCATGCTGTTCGGCTGCGAGCTGATGGCACCCCACGGCGGTCTGTTTGTGCTGTTCATCCCGCACGCCATCAGCAACGTCATGATGTATATCGTGGCGATTGCAGCAGGGTCACTGCTGACCGGTGTCTCCTACGCCATGCTCAAGCGCGGTGAAGAGCAGGCCAAGCTGGCGACGGCCTGATAGCTCATCCTCGATAACAGAAGATGATCAATGCCGCCCGGTTGCAAAGCCGGGCGGCATTTTTATATGCCTTTTAAACAGAATCGTTGAGCAGCGGTTACTGACGTCTCGCGTATCAGGGCCAGCGTCAGGCTCAGTTTCAACACTTAATTGTGTAGGGAAGGGCCGTAACCAATATCCCGTGTATAGATTGTGCTGCCGCTAGGATAGGGGAGCTGGTTAGCTCCTGGGAAGCAAATCTATACCAACGACAGTTACCTATATGTACATCTGTGTAGATACAACCTGAGTTGATCATCTGTTGAACAAGACCTGAGGCAGGTTTGCTATATGACAACCCCCCTCATTTCTACGAAAGGAGGATTCAGGTTTCGGTACAACCTGATGCCTTGGTTGGCAAGTATGCATTGAACCAGACAGTTCCATATCAAATGAATCTTGAACCCCACACCAGCCCATTGCAGACCGTCATCTATACAACTTTTTGTATGCCAACAAACAAGATTTTACACAGACAAGATCAGTTGGCCTCATGCTGAACATCGGCGCTGAAAAACTGGTTTATCTGTTACGTGAAAAAGTAAACATGAGTTAACTCAGTGTTCAATGATAGAGAGATAACAGACAAAGCTGCTTTGCAGAGCATGGGGATTAATGTGTCTGTGAGTGCACAGGGGAAAAGATGTCTAGTCCTGAAATAGGTTTACACATTTTCAACTAGCATTTCTCTACTCAGAACCCCCTATGTACCGCATCGGGGGTTCTGTATTTCAACGCATGATGCGGCCGCTCCGCGTTGTAAATATCCACCGCTTCACGCACCATCTCCCGCGCTTGCGCCAAATCCTGCGGGCTTTGTAGCAATAACTCTCCTTTCAAAATCCCGTTCACCCGCTCCGCCAACGCATTCTGGTAACAGTC
>NZ_JBFODM010000080.1:0-27150 GCF_040908325.1 Aeromonas sp. R4-1 | reverse complement strand
CGCCGTGGAACCACCTGATCCCATGCCGAACTCAGAAGTGAAACGCGGTAGCGCCGATGGTAGTGTGGCATTCGCCATGCGAGAGTAGGACACTGTCAGGCACCTATTTAGAAGAGGCCTCCCATTCGGGAGGCCTTTTTGCATTTCTGTGTTCCAAAAATCTGCCATGCCACCGGGATTTTAGTAAAAGTGCTGGGCTATCAAGGGATTGCCCGTTACTCTTTAACCGTTGCCGATTAACACGTGATGCTGCCAGCGAGGTATTGATGGCTACGTTGAAGGAAATTGCACAGGAAGCGGGAGTTTCTCTCGCCACGGTATCCCGGGTACTGAACGAGGATCCCAGCCTGAGCGTCAAGGAAGAGACCAAGCAGCGGATCTTCGAGATTGCCGAACGGCTGGAGTACAAGACCAGCTGCGCCCGCAAGGGGGTACACAAGAGCAAGCTGCACTTTCTGGTGGTCTATGCCTATCCCCAGAGTACCGAGGTCAACGACCCTTACTATCTCGCCATCCGTTATGGTATCGAGACCCAGAGTGCCCGCCTCAATATCGAGCTGACCCATCTCTACAACTGCGGTGAAGGGCGTGAGCTGAGCCCTGTAGATGGCATTCTGGTGGTCGGTACCCTCACAGCCGAGCGTCTCGTCCAGCTCAGGGCTTGTTCCAGCCAGCTGGTGTTTGTCGACTGCCGTTCACAGGGAGAGTTCGACTCGGTCGATGTGGATCTCGCTCTGATCAGCCAGCAGGTCGTCGATTACTTCATCGCGCAGGGGCACCAGCGTATCGGTTACATCGGTGGCCAGGATGAGAATCCGGATCTGCGCGAACTGGCCTTCCGGGATTATGGTCAGCGGTTGGGGGTGGTGCAGGAAAGCGATCTCTATCGTGGGGACTTCTCCAGCGCTTCCGGCTACCAGTTGGCGAAGGAGATGCTGGCAGGGGATTGGCCCAAGGCGCTGTTCGTCGCCTCCGACTCCATCGCCATCGGTGTGCTGCGTGCCATTCATGAGAAGGGACTGGCGATTCCCCAGCAGATCGAGCTTATCAGCGTCAACGATATCCCGACCGCCAAGTTCACCTTCCCGCCGCTCTCTACGGTGCGGATCCACTCCGAGTTGATGGGCTCCCAGGGGGTCAATTTGCTGGTTGAGCGGCTGCGAGACGAGCGGGATATTCCCCTTCGGGTGCTGGTACCGAGCAAGTTGACCCTGCGTGGCACCACTCGCTGATTTTAGTAAAAAAATTCTGCTTTTTAGTCGCGCCATCTTGCGGTGGTGCGACTCCTCTTCCAGGCAAACCTCTTTCCTACATCATCCCATTACGTCATATCATATTGTTTTATAGTTGATTTTATTGCGGTTCAGCCAACGGCTATCAACATCTATGCCACTCATCCATATCTTGCCCTCCTTTATCTCCCGCTTCTGATCTCGCTCACAAAACCATCTGTTTATTGTGATCAGGTTAAAACTTTACCAATTCAAAGCCGATATTTAGTAAATGTTTATCTAGGGTTTACCCAGTCAAAGTTGCCTTGTTCCGGGAGGACATGTGAATAACTGGGAAAACGTCCAATTCGTTGGTGAAAACAGGCTGGCCCCGCGCGCCTACTTCTTCTCTTATGCCGACCACGTGCTGGCAGCCACCATGCAGCGCGAGCTGAGCCGCCGTTTTCTGAGCCTTGGCGGCCAGTGGCAGTTCCACTACTTCGACCACCCCCTGCAGGTGCCGGAGGCCTTCTATCACAGCCCCATGAGCGAGTGGGGCCAGATCACCGTGCCCAACATGTGGCAGATGGAAGGACATGGCCAGCTGCAGTACACCGACGAAGGTTTTCCTTTCCCCATCGATGTGCCCTTCGTGCCGACCAACAACCCCACCGGCGCCTATCAGCGCAGCTTCACGCTGAGCCCGGCCTGGGACGGCGAGCAGGTGATCATCAAGTTTGACGGGGTGGAGACCTACTTCGAGGTCTATGTGAACGGCTACTACGTCGGCTTCAGCAAGGGGAGCCGTCTCACCGCCGAGTTCGATATCAGTGCCTACGCCAAGGTTGGCGAGAACCTGCTGTCAGTGCGGGTGATGCAGTGGGCCGACTCCACCTATATCGAAGATCAGGACATGTGGTGGATGGCGGGGATCTTCCGCGACGTCTATCTGGTGGGCAAACCGGCCGCCCATGTGCAGGACTTCTTCATCCGCACCGCGCTGGCGGATGACAATCAAAGTGCCACCCTGAGCTGCGATATCCAGCTCGAGAACCTGGGGGCGGCCGCCCGTGATCACCGTCTGGTCTGGTCCCTGCTGGATCAGGGCAGCGAGATCGCCAGCGGCTCCCTCGACCATCTCGCCATCGACGGCAACTGTGATTGCCGCTTCACGCTGGATCTGGCCAATCCCCATCTGTGGAGCGCCGAAGATCCTTACCTCTACCAGCTGCAACTCTCCCTCTACAACGGTCGGGGTGAGCTGCTGGAAGTGATCCCGCAGCGGGTCGGGGTGCGTGAAATCAAGGTCAAGAATGGCCTCTTCTACGTCAACGGCCACTACCTCAAGCTGCACGGGGTGAACCGTCACGACAACGACCACCTCAAGAGTCGCGCAGTCGGCATGGATAGGGTGGAGCGCGATATCGTGCTGATGAAGCAGCACAACCTCAACTCGGTACGCACCGCCCACTACCCGAACGACCCGCGCTTCTACGAGCTGTGCGACCAGTACGGTCTGTTCGTGATGGCGGAGACCGACGTGGAGACCCACGGTTTTGCCAACGTTGGCGATCTTAGCCGCATCACCGATGACCCCTTCTGGGAGCCGGTGTTCGTGGATCGCATCGAGCGCCACGTGCACGCCCAGAAGAACCACCCCTCCATCATCATCTGGTCGCTCGGCAACGAGTCCGGCTACGGCTGCAACATCAGGGCTATGTACCAGCGCTGCAAGGCGATCGACCCGACCCGGCTGGTGCACTACGAAGAGGATCGCGATGCCGAGGTGGTGGATGTGGTGAGTACCATGTACTCCCGCGTCTCCCAGATGAACTGCTTCGGCGAGTTCCCGATGGCGAAGCCGCGCATTATCTGCGAATACGCCCACGCCATGGGCAACGGCCCGGGTGGCCTTAGCGAATACCAGCAGGTGTTCGACCGTCATCCCCACATTCAGGGTCACTACATCTGGGAGTGGTGCGATCACGGCATTCTGGATCAGGACGAACAGGGCCGCCCCGTCTACAAGTACGGCGGCGACTACGGCGACTACCCCAACAACTACAACTTCTGCATGGATGGCCTCATCTATCCGGATCAGACCCCGGGGCCTGGCCTGCGTGAATACAAGCAGGTGATCTGCCCGGTCAAGGTGCGGGCAGTAGATCTGGCCAGCGGCAAGCTGGCGGTGGAAAACCGCTACTGGTTCTCCACTCTCGACGATATCCGCCTGCTGGTCGAAGTGAAGGCCGAGGGCGAGCTGCTGGCCAGCCAGCAAATCCGGTTGGAAGGGGTTGCTCCCGGTGCCACCACTGAGCTGCAACTCGAGCTGCCATCCCTTTATGGGCGGGAAACCTTCGTCCAGCTGCGGGTCATCAAGGCCACTGCCACCCGTTACAGCGCGGCGGAGCACGAGCTGGGCCAGTACCAGTTCCAGCTGAAAGAGTCGACTCGCCAGCTGCAGCTCTTTGCCAACCCCAACGCCACTCCGTTGCAGATTGCCGATGAGCGCCTTGACCTGACCTTGAGCGGCAGCGGCTTCGCCCTGCGCTTCTCGCGCCTCGACGGCAAGCTGGTGAGCTGGCAGCAGGATGGTATCGAGCTCATCGAGCGCTCGCCGCGCCTCACCTTCTTCAAGCCGATGATCGACAACCACAAGCAGGAGTACGAGAGCCTGTGGCACCCGAACCACCTGCAGATCATGCAGGAGCACTTCCGCACTCTGAGCTGGCGCCAGCTGGGTGAGGCGGTCGAGGTGACGGTCGAGAGCCTGATCGCGCCGCCGGTGTTCGACTTCGGTATGCGCTGCCGCTACGTCTACACCCTGAGCCCGAACGGTCAGCTGCACGTGGCGCTCTCCGGCCAGCCCTACGGCGGTTATGACGACATCATTCCCAAGATCGGCTTCGAGCTGGGTATTCGTCAGGATCTCGACCGGGTGCACTACTACGGCATGGGGCCGGGCGAAAACTATCAGGACAGCCGCCAGAGCAACTGGATCGACAGTTTCCAGAGCACAGTCAGCGAGATGTGGGAGCACTACCCCTTCCCGCAGGATAACGGCAACCGCCAGCAGGTGCGCTGGGCGACCCTGACCAACCGCCACGGCGCCGGTCTCTACGTGCGGCCCGATGCCCCCATCAACCTGAGCGTCTGGCCCTACAGCTGGGAGCATATCCACGCGGCGCAGCACATCAACGAGCTGGAACCGAGCGGTTATCTCACCCTCAATCTGGATCACAAGGTACTGGGGCTCGGCTCCAACTCCTGGGGCTCCGAGGTGCTGGACTCCTGGCGGGTGCGCTTCGAGCCGTTCAGCTTCGGCCTGACCCTGCTACCCATCGCCCGTGGCAACCTCAATCCGGCTGCGCTGGCCGGGCTCGATCTCACCATCAACGGCGGGAGGAACCTCGCATGATCACCCTGGACAACCTGACCCTGTTCAAAAACATCTACCGGGAGGGCAAGAAGTGGGGCCGCTGCGTGGAGGCCATCAACAACCTGCCGAACCTCAAGCCCGGCATCTGCCACTCCATCGGTGACTCCCTCACCTATCGCTTGCAGGAGGGGGCCAGCCCGGCCACCTCGTTGTTCGAGGGGCAGCGCCGCTACTTCGACGTTCACTACTACCTGGAAGGGGAAGAGACGGTGGAGTGGGCTGCCAAGAGCGAGCTGCGGGTCGAGCTGGCCTATGACGACACCACAGACCGCGAGTGGCTGGCTGGCGAGGTGCGTGAGCGCCAGAAAGTCGGCAACGGGCAGGTGGTGATCTTCGAGAACAGCGAGGCCTACCGTTTCGCCGGCGATGCGCCGGTGCGCAAAGTGATCATCAAGGTCACCGTCGAAGGCGGCTACTTCAAGAACAAATAACAAGCCGCCGGTTCTGCACTGACAAAAGCCGGAAGTGCGGGGCTCACCCTACAAATCATGCCCCGCCCTTTCGTGGCAATAACTACAGGTCTGGAGATGCACCATGTCTGATTCCAAACGGAATACGATAGGCAAGTTTGGTCTGCTGTCGCTCACCTTCGCGGCGGTATTCAGCTTCAACAACGTCATCAACAACAACATCGAAATCGGTCTGGCCTCGGCCCCGATGTTCTTTCTGGCCACCATTTTTTACTTCATTCCGTTCTGCCTGATCATTGCGGAATTTGTGTCACTGAACAAAAACTCCGAAGCGGGGGTGTATGCCTGGGTGAAGAGTTCCCTCGGCGGGCGCTGGGCCTTTATCTCCGCCTACACCTACTGGTTCGTGAACCTCTTCTTCTTCACCTCGCTGCTGCCGCGGGTTATTGCCTACGCCTCCTATGCCTTCCTCGGCTACGAGTACATTCTCACCCCGGTGGCGACCACGGCATTGAGCATGGTGCTGTTCGCCTTTGCCACCTACGTCTCCACCAACGGCGCCAAGATGCTCGGCCCCATCACCTCGGTGACCTCGTCCCTGATGCTGCTGCTGACCCTCTCCTACATTCTGCTGGCGGGTGCGGCACTGGTGGGCGGCGTACAGCCGGCTGACCCCATCACGGTCGAGGCCATGGTCCCCGATTTCAGGGCCTTCCTCGGCATCACCACCTGGATCTTTATGGCAGCCGGTGGCGCCGAGTCGGTGGCGGTCTACGTCAATGACGTGAAGGGCGGCTCCAAATCCTTCGTGAAGGTGATCATCATCGCCGGGATCTTTATCGGCGTGCTCTACTCCATCGCCTCGCTGTTGATCAACGTGTTCGTGCTGAGCGGTACCCTGAAATATACCGGCGGCTCGGTGCAGGTGTTCGAGGGGCTGGCGGCTTACTTCGGCCTGCCGGAGATCCTGATGAACCGCTTCGTCGGGCTGGTCTCCTTCACCGCCATGTTCGGCTCCCTGCTGATGTGGACGGCGACCCCGGTGAAGATCTTCTTCTCCGAGATCCCGGCCGGCATCTTCGGCAAGAAGACGGTCGAGCTGAACGAGAACGGCGTGCCCGCCCGCGCAGCCTGGATCCAGTACCTCATCGTGCTGCCGCTGATGGTGATCCCGACCCTGGGCTCCAACACAGCTCAGGATCTGATGAACACCGTCATCAACATGACCGCCGCCGCCTCCATGCTGCCGCCGCTGTTCATCATGCTGGCCTACCTCAATCTGCGTCTGAAGCTCGACCACCTGCCGCGGGATTTCAGGATGGGTTCGCGCACCACCGGCATCGCCGTGGTCTCTGTGCTGATCGCCATCTTCTCGGTGGGCTTCCTCGCCTCCACCTTCCCGACCGGCGCCGACATCATGACCATCATCTTCTACAACGTCGGCGGGATCGTGATTTTCCTCGGCTTCGCCTGGTGGAAATACAACAGATACGAGGCCTCCCTCAGTGCCGAAGCGCGTGCCAAAGAGGCCCAGCCGGCGGCGCAGGTTGCCATGCAGACACCATAGGCACGGTATTGAATACCAATCAAACCGGGTGGCCGTTGGCCACCCGCAAACCGTTGAACCAGAGAAGGAAAAGAGCATGAGCGAGACGATCGAGTTTGCCGAATTCAAACGGGTCGAGATGAAGGTGGGCAAGGTGCTGGAGGTGGTGCGTCACCCCGGGGCCGACAAACTCTACATCGTCCAGATCGACGTGGGTGGCTAGCGGCCGCTGCAGACCGTCACCAGTCTGGTGCCTTACTACAGCGAAGATGAGCTGATGGGCAGCGAGGTGGTGGTGCTGACCAACCTCAAGCCCACCAGGATGCGCGGCGAGCGCTCCGAGTGCATGTTGCTCTGCGCCGAGACCCCGGACGAGAGCCAGAGCGTACTGTTGCAACCGCGGGTGCCGATGGCGCCGGGCACCCCGATCGTCTGACTGGTATTGCGAGCCGGTGCGGGAGACTGCACCGGTTCACCAACGAGGCCGTCCACGCGGCCCGATCATAACAAGAGAGTAAAGCGCGGGGCCGACAGACCCTTGCCGAACACATCACAGAGTCACAGCGTTACCCGCAGGGAGCGCGAGTCCACTGGAGGACACCATGTCTGAATCCGTACGCGGCACCATAGGCAAGTTTGCTCTGTTGTCGATGACCTTTGCCGCCGTGTTCAACGTGCGCAACATCGTCAACAACAACATTGAGCTGGGGCTCAGCTCCGCCCCCATTTTCCTGCTGGCGACCATCGTCTACTTCATTCCGTTCGTCTTCATCATCGCCGAGTTCGTTTCGGCCAATAAAAACTCCGAGTCGGGGATGTACGACTGGCTGAAAAAGCCGCTCGGCACCCGGATGGCCTATCTGGGTTCGTTTCTCTACTGGTTCGTAAACCTGTTCTGGTTCGTCTCTCTGCTACCCAACGTCATCGCCTACGCCTCCTACGCCATGCTGGGCTATGAGTACAGCTTCTCCCCCATGGTCACTTCGATCATCTCCATCGTGCTGTTTGCGGCGGCGACCCATATCTCCACCAAGGGGGCGAGCTGGCTTGGCAAGATTGCCGAAATAGTGGCCTATGGGGTGTTTGCCCTGTTCGCCATCTATGTGCTGGGTGCCCTGATGGCTCTGAGTGGCGATCATATGCCGGCCCAGCCCATCACGCTGGAGGCGATGACTCCCACCGTCAATTGGGCGACCCTCGGCATCATGTGCTGGATCTTCCAGGCGGCGGGCGGTGCCGAGACGGCGGCGGCCTACCTCAATGACGTGAAGGGGGGCCAGAAGTCCTTCATCAAGGTGATCATCAGTGCGGGCATCGTCATCGGTGCCATGTATGCGGTCGGTTCCCTGCTGGTGAACGTGTTCGTGCCGCGCGAGAGCCTCACCTATGCCGGCGGCATGGTGGAGATCTTCACCGGCATGGCGCAGTATTTCGGGCTCTCCGAGGCGCTGGTGGGCCGCTTCGTCGGCGTGGTGCTGTTCATCGCCATGTTCGGCTCCATGATGATGTGGACCTCGGCGCCGGTGAAGATCCACTTCTCCGAGATCCCGCAGGGGGTTTACGGCGAGAAGACCACCCAGCTCAACGAGCACGGCGTGCCGGTGCGCGCCGCCTGGTGGCAGTTTGTCTTCGTGTTCGCGATGCTGGTGGTCAACGGCTTCGGCTCCGAGTCGGTGCAGCAGATGATGAACACCGCCATCAACCTCACCGCCGGTACAGCCATGTTGCCGCCGATCTTCATCATGGTGGCCTACTTCGTGTTCCGCTGGAAACATGACGATACCCCCCGCGACTTCCGCATGGGGTCGCGCAAGTTCGGGATGGGCGTGGTGTCGGTGCTGATCGCCATCTTCGTGGTGAGCATGAGCGCCTCCGCCTTCCCGGCCGGGGTGGATCTGGTGCGCGCCTTCTTCATCAACGTCTTTATGACTGCGGTCTTCTCGGCGTTGGCCTACTGGTGGATCTCCCGCTTCGAGAAGCGGCAGGCCCGCAAGCTCGCCGGCAATGAGAAGAAAAGCGGCAACGGCAAGCTGGTCAGCCAGCGCTGATCGGCTGAGCGAAAAAGCGGGACGGGCGGCTTGGGTCGCCCGTTTTTTTATCCATTTAGCGCCGGTTTGGCGCTATCTGGCCGCGGGTCATCAACTTCCGCTATTCGACAAAGCAAAGGCGTTAAGCATTGATGAACAATTAACCGCAGCACAACGTTGCGCCTCTCCGTTATCGGGGTAAGCTGGAGGTTCGTTTTAGCGGGAGGTGCCAGACATCTCCCGCTCTGTTTCTTGTCTTCCCCAATCCTGACTGCCGCCATGGCAGCAGGATGCCCTTCTGATGGAGACCTTTCGTGCGTCTGGATCCCTTTACTGTTGTGCTGATTACGGTGGTCACCCTGGCCTCCCTCTTTCCCTGCGAGGGACAGGTGGCCGTCTGGTTTGGTCTGCTGACCAAGCTGGCGGTGGCACTCTTGTTCTTCATGCATGGCGCCAAGCTGTCGAGCCAGAACCTGCTGGCGGGCCTCGGTCACTGGCGGCTCCATCTGGTGGTGATGCTCAGCACCTTCGTGCTGTTTCCGCTGCTGGGGCTGCTGTTCACCCCGCTGGTGCCGAGCTGGCTGAGCCCGGCCATCTACCTCGGCTTCCTCTATCTCTGCGCTTTGCCAGCCACCGTGCAGTCGGCTATCGCCTTCACCTCGATGGCAGGGGGCAATGTGTCGGCGGCGGTGTGCAGCGCCTCGGCCTCCAGCATCCTCGGCATCTTCCTCTCGCCGGTGCTGGTGGGAATGATGATCCACGTGCAGGGGGAGGGGATCGACACCTGGCACTCCATCCAGTCCATCATGATGCAGCTGATGCTGCCGTTTGTGGTGGGCCACCTGTCGCGTCCGCTGATTGGTCGCTGGGTCGACAGCCATCGGCCGCTCATCGGCAAGCTGGATCAGAGCTCCATCCTGCTGGTGGTCTATGTCGCCTTCAGCGAGGCGGTGGTGCAGGGGATTTGGCATCAGGTAGGCTGGTACGATCTGGCCAGTATCGTGTTGCTGAGCTGCGTCTTGCTGGCGCTGGTACTCTGTTGGAACGTCTGGATCAGCCGTCGCCTCGGGTTCGACAAGGCGGACGAGATTACCATCGTCTTCTGCGGTTCCAAGAAAAGTCTGGCCAACGGGGTGCCGATGGCCAACGTCATGTTCCCGGCCGCCAGCGTCGGGGTGATGGTGTTGCCGCTGATGATCTTCCACCAGATCCAGCTGATGGTCTGCGCCGTGCTGGCGCGCCGCTATCACGAGCAGGGAGAGTGATACTCGCGCCGTTTTGGCTGTCATAACAAGAGGGAGGCCCGTTGGCCTCCCTCTTTTCATCTGCATGTCGACCGGCGGATTAGCGTTTGCGCCAGACAGTCAGCTGCGCCACCGTGTGCTGGTATTTGCGGGCGGTTTCGCGGATGACGAAAGGCACATCCCGCGGCGGGCAGTGCTCCTCGAACTCCGCCGCTAGCAGTCGTTGCAGCGCCTGATAAGTGGTGAGCGCCTCGCCGTTTTCGCGAATGCCGCCGAGCCAGTTGGCGGGCGGAGTATATTCCGCCAGCCAGGTATAGGGGCTGGTGAGCACCAGCAGGCCACCGCTGCGCAGTCGGGGTGCGATATCCCGCAGGAAGCGAGCGGGCTCCCGCAGCCGGTCGATCAGGTTGGAGGCGAGCACCAGACCGTAGTGGTCATATTTGGGCTTGAGGTTGCAGGCATCCCCCTGACTGAAGTGGATGCGCTCAGCCTGACTCGCCCCCAGCCCGTGGCTCGACAGGCGCGCCTCGCAATACTCCACCAGTTCACCCTCCAGCGGAATGGCATAGCGGAAGCTGTCCTGGCTGGCGAGGGCCAGCGCCACATCGATGAAGCGGGCCGAGTAGTCGACCCCGTCCACATGCTGGAAGTGGCGGGCCAGTTCGAAGCTGGCGCGGCCGGTGGCACAGCCGATATCCAGTGCCCGCTGGTGGTTGCTGCACAGCTCGCCAGCAAGATCAGCAAGCGTCTTGGCGTAGTTGGCGACCCCGAAGTGGCTCGGGCCGTACTGGAAGTCGAGGTACTGAGCGACCAGCGTGTCGGTTTCATAGGGATTCACGATAACGGGTTCCTGATAACGGGAGACCAGATAGCGGAAACCCGCATGCTGGAAGAAGTGACGCCGGAAGGCGTAACGGGATGATTTGAGCGCTTCGTTACCCGTGCTGATCCAGCTGCCGCCCTTGATCAGGGTGTGCTTGCCATCAAAGGTGGGGGTGGAGAAGTCGTCGTAGAGCGGGTGGATTTTAAAGCCGTCGAAACCGTCGATGGCGGTGCTGGTCCACTGCCAGACATTGCCCACCAGATCGAAGAACTCCCCTTGCGGGCAGGCATCCACCGGGCAGGAGGAGGCGAAACGGGCCAGATTGATATTGCCGGGGGCTTCCGTCCAGTCCGGCTGATCGCCGGGTAGCTGCTCGCGCAGCAGCATCCATTCCGCCTCGCTCGGCAGCTGGATGGGGAGTCCGGTCTGGGCCGCCTTCCAGCGACAGAAGGCAGCCGCCTCCAGCTGGTTTACCTCGACTGGCCAGTCCCAGGGCATGGCGATCTGCTCGGTCATCAGCCGCAGCTGCAACTGCCCGGGTTCGGCGGGGTCGCCGACCCAGAAGGTGGGCATCTGCGCCTTGGCGTACTGGCACCAGCCCCATCCCTCCTCATCCCACCACTGTTGCTGGCCATAGCCCCCCGCCTGGACGAAGGCGAGGTACTCGGCATTGCTCACCAGCATGCGGCTGGCCTGAAACGGGGCCAGCTCGATATGGCGCTCGCCATATTCGTTGTCCCAGCCGTAGGTGGCGTCCTGCTTGCCAAGGCGCACCTTGCCGCCGGCCATCGGCAGCAGGCTGTTGGCGGGCACCTGATCAATGCGATGGCGGGCTTCGGTGCAGGCGGGCCAATAAGGCTGCTGCCGCACCCAGGCGAGCGGCGACTGGCGGATCAGCACGCTGGAGGTCTCGAGGTGGATGCGCTCGTGCTCTATCCCCATCAGGATGACCCAGGCCGGGCTCTGCCAGTCGATGGGCAGGGTGAGCGGCATTTGGCGGATGAAATCGCACACCAGAGAACGGACTTTGGCCCGATAGCTGCGCAGCTCGCTGACCTTGGGCCAGTCGTAGTGGGTCTCGTCCAGATCGTCCCAGCTCATCTCGTCCACCCCGATGGCGACCATGGCCTCGATGCGGGCATCCAGCCGCTGGTCGATCAGGCGTGCCGCCAGCAGCTTGTTGATGAAGAAGGCGGCGGTGTGGCCGTAGTAGAAGATGAGCGGATGGCGCAGCGGGATCGCCTTGTTGAACCAGGCCCGCTCATCGGCCAGACAGTCGAACAGCGAGTCGTAGAGATCGAAGGTCTGGCAGAAGTAGGTGAGCAGTTCGCGTCGTTTCTGCTCGGGATCGCTGCCGGTCAGCAGCGGGGTGCGAGTCGGTTCCGGCAGACCGGTGGCGGTGGCATAGAGAGGGCTTGCTTGGGTCACGCTCTGGCTCCTTGTTGGCAGTGAAGACTGACAAGACAGTGGTAATGACATTACCGCAATGGAGAGCTTGGTACGCACGAAGTACCACTATTGGCTCAACAGACCGGCAGGGCAATTAAAAACTTCCACGGGCTGTCAGCATAGTGACCGGCAGGACGACCCGCCAATCAGCCACAATCATATCCGTTCGAGAATGGTTATTTTCACCAAAATATGGTCTAAATGGCTCTCTTGATTCTTCTGTCTGTTCTGGTTGAAATGGTTATTTCCTTTTGAATCATTAGGTTAATTTTTGGCTCACGCTTTGCAGAGCATGAAAACCAATTGGCCCTGGATGGCCAACACATAAGGAGGAGAGTAGCGATGAAATGGATGATGGTTGTCATGTTGATGGCAGGGCTCAGTGGTTGTCACTGGCTGGATCAGACCAGAGTGACCGGAACGGGAGCTGTGGTCGAGCGCCAGCAGGCGCTTGGTGACGGGGTGACCCGGGTGCTGGCGGGGGTGCCTGCCACCCTCCATCTGGTTGCGGGGGAGCCGCGCGGTATCCTGATCAAGGGGCAGGAGAACCTGCTGCCCTATCTGGTGCTGACCGAGAGTGGCGACAAGCTGGAGATCGAGGTGAAGGAGGGTTACCGGCTCGATCCTACCGAGCCGGTGGAGCTGACCATCACCTTGCCGGTGTTGAACGAACTGGCATTGGCCGGGACCGGCAACGGCGATCTGAGCGGCTTCAAGGGCGATGAGCTGGTGCTGTCGGTGGCCGGTACCGGTGACATCGTCGCCAGTCAGCTGGAGCTGAAACGGCTGGAAGGAAATATCGCTGGCACCGGCAGTCTGGAGCTGGGCAGCGGTTCGGCACAGGCCATCGAGCTGAACATTGCCGGATCTGGCGACGTGCTCGGGAGCGAGATGCGCGGCAACGAGGTAGAGGTCAATATCGCCGGTAGTGGTGATGTGGCGGTACGGGCGCAGGAGACGCTGAAAGTCGGCATCGCCGGCTCAGGCAACATCGCCTACTGGGGCGATCCCAAGGTGGAGCAGCAGATCGCAGGCTCCGGCGGCGTGACCCGAGCGGGCAGCTGATATCAACCGATCACCACAACTGAAACAGGCCCGCAACGGGCCTGTTTTGATTAGAGGTGGCGGGCGTGAAAGCGCAGGTGCGCCTCGATAAAGCTCGCCACGAAGTAGTAGCTGTGGTCATAGCCCTCGTGGCGGTTGAGCTCCAGCGGCCACTCCTTGCTGGCTGCCACCTCGGCCAGCGCATCGATATGCAACTGCTCGGCGAGGAAGGGATCATCCAGCCCCACATCCACCAGGGTTGGTAGCGGCGTGACCGGCTGGTGGCGCAGCAGCTGGCAGGCATCCCACTCCTGCCACAACAAGGGATTGCTGCCGAGGTAGGCGCCGAGCGCCTTCTGGCCCCAGGGGCAGCGGCTCGGGTGGCAGATCGGGCTGAACGCCGAGACCGAGCGGTAGCGACCCGGCTCTCGCAACGCGGCGATCAGCGCACCGTGACCGCCCATGGAGTGGCCACTGATGGCGCGTCGGGTCGAGACCGGGAAGTAGGTCTCTATCAAGTCAGGCAGCTCGCGGGTGACGTAGTCATACATCTGGTAGTGAGTCTGCCAAGGGCTCTGGCTGGCATTGACGTAAAAGCCTGCCCCTATGCCGAGGTCATAACCGGGGTCGTCGGCTACGCCGTCGCCGCGAGGGCTGGTGTCCGGTGCTACCAGTGCTATGCCCAGCTCGGCGGCGATACGCTGGGCCCCCGCCTTCTGCATGAAGTTCTCATCGGTGCAGGTGAGGCCGGAGAGCCAGTAGAGCACGGGCACCTTCTGGCCGGTGAGGGCCTGGGGCGGCAGATAGATGGCGAAGCGCATCTCGCAGCCGAGCACGCTGGAGCTGTGGCTGTAGCGCTTGTGCCAGCCGCCGAAGTTCTTGTTGCTGCTGATAATCTCCAGATTCATCGAAGGACTCCTGCACCCCGCCCACGATGGCGGGCGGGGTGATCATGCTCAGTAGTGGATGACGGTGCGGATGCTCTTGCCTTGGTGCATCAGATCGAACGCCTCGTTGATCTGCTCAAGCGGCATGGTGTGGGTGATGAAGTCATCGAGGCGGAACTCGCCCTGCATGTAGCGCTGCACATAGCTCGGCAGTTCACTGCGACCGCGTACCCCGCCGAAGGCGCTGCCGCGCCAGACCCGACCGGTCACCAGCTGGAACGGACGGGTGCTGATCTCCTGACCCGCTCCGGCCACGCCGATGATGACCGACTCGCCCCAACCCTTGTGGCAGCACTCCAGCGCCGCACGCATCACCTTGACGTTACCGATGCACTCGAAGGAGAAGTCGACGCCGCCATCGGTCAGCTCGACGATCACCTCCTGAATCGGTTTGTCGTAATCGTTCGGGTTGATGCAGTCGGTGGCGCCCAGCTTGCGGGCCAGTTCGAACTTGCTCTCGTTGATGTCGATGGCGATGATGCGACCGGCCTTGGCCAGACGAGCCCCGATCACCGCCGAGAGGCCGATGCCCCCCAGCCCGAAGATGGCGACGCTCTCACCCTCTTTCACCTTGGCGGTGTTCATCACGGCGCCGATGCCGGTGGTGACGCCGCAGCCGAGCAGGCAGACCTCTTCCAGCGGGGCGGCCGGGTCTACCTTGGCGATGGAGATCTCGGGCAGTACCGTGTATTCGCTGAAGGTGGAGGTGCCCATGTAGTGATAGATGGGCTGGCCATCTTTCGAGAAGCGGGTGGTACCGTCCGGCATCAGCCCCTTGCCCTGGGTGGCGCGGATCTTCTGGCACAGGTTGGTCTTGCCGGATTTGCAGAATTTGCACTCGCCGCATTCGGGGGTGTAGAGCGGGATCACATGATCCCCCACCTTGACGCTGGTGACCCCTTCGCCGACCGATTCGACGATGCCGCCCCCCTCGTGGCCGAGAATACAGGGGAAGACCCCTTCCGGATCTTCACCGGAGAGGGTGAAGGCATCGGTGTGGCAGACGCCGGTGGCGACGATGCGCACCCGCACCTCGCCCGCTTGTGGCGGCATGACCTCGATCTCTTCGATGGAGAGGGGCTGACCCGGGCCCCAGGCGATGGCGGCTTTACACTTGATGCTTTGAACCTGTGCCATGAATGACATCCTTCTTGTTGAGCAGGGTGAACAGAGATGAGTTCGGACATTCAGTGTAGTTTCCCGTCGATTTGGTGATAATGAGGGCAAATCTCAAATCACTTTTACACACAGGTAATAATGTTCGGCTGGGAAGGGATCTGTGAATTTGTCAGCGTGGCGGAGCAGGGGGGCTTTACCCCGGCGGCGCGCAAGCTGGGAGTGTCGGTGGCACAAGTCAGCCGTCAGGTGGCACAGCTGGAAGATCGGCTGCAGGCCAAGCTGCTGCTGCGCACCACCCGTCAGGTGCGGCTCACCGAACTTGGCGAGATCTACTATCGCCACTGTCGTCAGCTGCTGGACAACCTCTACGAGGCGGAGCTGGCGGTGGGGAGCCATCAGGCGGTGCCGCAGGGCACCCTGCGCATTACGGCCCCCGTCTCCTACGGCGAGAGCCGCATCGCCCCGCTGGTGAATGACTTCATGGTGCGTTTCCCCCAGCTGGAGGTAACGCTCAACCTCACCAACCAGCTGCTGGATCTGGTGCACGAGGGCTACGATCTGGCGCTGCGGCTCGGCCATCTCAAGGATTCGACGCTGGTGGCGCGCAAGCTGGCACAGCGGGTGCCCTATGTCTGCGCCTCACCGGCTTACACCGCCCGCCACGGCATGCCCAACAGCCTCTCCGAGCTGACTCGCCACACCAGTCTGGTGGGCAACAGCGACGAGTGGCACTTCACCCTGGATGGCCGCCCCCACAGCGTGCGGGTGCGCGGCTTGTTGCAGTGCAACAGCGGCCATGCCCTGCTGGATGCGGCGCTCAAGGGGATCGGCATCATCCAGCTGCCGGACTACTACGTGAGCGACCATCTGGCCCGGGGGGAGCTGATCGAGCTGCTGCCCGAACTGCGGGCTCCGGCGGAGGGGATCTGGGCCCTCTATCCCCATAACCGCCACCTCTCCCCCAAGGTTCGATTGCTGGTGGACTACCTCGCCGAGCGGCTGAGCGACCCGCACCAACCGGCGCTGTTGATGCCGATAGGTTAGGGCGCTCCCCAGCAGTTGACTCACCGGCGGCGGGCGACAGGTGCGATGGCCTGAAAATAAAAGAGCCCTTGAGGAATCAAGGGCTCTTTTGCAGGCAACAACCGGATGGTCAGTGACCCATCACTCGATGTTCTGGATCTGCTCGCGCATCTGCTCGATAAGGACTTTCAGCTCGACGGCGGACTGGGTCACTTCGGCGTTGATCGACTTTGAGCCAAGCGTGTTCGACTCGCGGTTGAACTCCTGCATCATAAAGTCGAGACGACGGCCGCAGGCGCCACCCTTCTTCATGATCTTGTTGGTCTCGCTGATGTGCATCTCCAGACGATCCAGCTCTTCGGCCACGTCGATCTTCTGGGCCAGCATGACGATCTCCTGCTCGATGCGGGCCGGATCCAGCTCCACCTTGGCTTCGGCCAGACGGTCGGTGAGCTTCTGGCGCTGCCACTCGATGATCTGCGGCAGGTGGACGCGCACCTTCTTCACTTCCACCTGAATACCGGCCAGACGCTGTTCGATCAGGGCTTTGAGGTTGGCCCCTTCGCTGGCGCGGGAGGCGAGGAAATCTTCCATGGTCTGGTCAAAACCGCCGAGCAGCTCGGTGGCGACCGCGTCCATGTCCTGTTCGGCGGCAGCCATGACGCCCGGCCAGCGCAGCACGTCGACCGGGTTGAGCTGGCCCTGGCCTGCTTCTTTCATTACCCAGTTGGCGCTGTCGATGATGAGCTTGGCCAGCTCTTCATTGATATGGAGTTGGCTGGCAGCGGCCTGAGCGGCTTCAAAACGCAGGTTGCACTCCACCTTGCCGCGCTGCAGCTTGGCGCGGAAACGCTCACGCAGTACCGGCTCCAGGCTGCGCAGTTGCTCCGGCAGGCGAATGTAGGTTTCCAGATAGCGCTGGTTTACCGAACGAATTTCCCAAACGGCTGTGCCCCAGTCGCCCTTGAATTCCTTGCGGGCGTAGGCGGTCATGCTGTGAATCATTGATTGTTCCGGGCTTGATGAAGTGTGCGGCCAGTATACTCAGCCCGGCCCTGCTCGTCAGCCGATGCCGTGGTTTTAGCGGCTGATATTTGGGGCGGGATCACTTATAATCCCCCGCCAATTTGAGCCAGCCCAGAGGTCCGTTCCATGTCACGTCCCAGCGATCGCAGTGCCGCGCAACTTCGCCCGGTTACCATTACCCGCAATTTCACCAAACATGCAGAAGGCTCAGTGCTGGTGGAGTTCGGTAACACTCGCGTGCTCTGCACCGCCAGCGTCGACACCAGCGTGCCGCGCTTTCTGAAAGGGAAGAATCAGGGCTGGGTAACCGCCGAATACGGCATGCTGCCACGCTCCACCCACTCCCGGATGAACCGCGAAGCGGCCTCCGGCAAGCAGAGTGGCCGCACCCTGGAGATCTCCCGGCTGATCGCCCGCTCCCTGCGCGCCGCAGTAGACCTGACCGCGCTGGGCGAGCACTCCATCACAGTTGACTGCGACGTACTGCAGGCCGACGGTGGTACCCGCACCGCCGCCATTACCGGTGCCTGCGTGGCGCTGGTGGATGCGCTGAACTGGATGGTCGAGAAGGGCATGATCAAGCAGAGCCCGCTCAAGCAGATGATCGCCGCCGTCTCCGTCGGCATGTATCAGGGTGAAGCCATCTGCGATCTGGAGTACATCGAAGACTCCGCCGCCGAGACCGACATGAACGTGGTGATGACCGAAGATGGTCGCATCATCGAGGTGCAGGGCACCGCGGAGGCCGAGCCCTTCACCCACGAAGAGCTGCTGGAGATGCTGGCCCTCGCCAAGGGCGGCATCGCCGACATCATTGCGCTGCAGAAGCAGTCACTTTCATAATTTTAAAAACGCGGCATTGACCGCGTTTTTTTATACCCCCACACAAGACAACGACAAGCCAAGCAAGGAGCCAGAATGAAAGCCTACCAGCGTCAATTTATCGAGTTCGCCCTGGAGAAACAGGTCCTCAAATTCGGTGAATTTACCCTGAAATCCGGTCGTAAAAGCCCCTACTTCTTCAACGCAGGTCTGTTCAACAGCGGCCGCGATCTGGCCCGTCTCGGCCGCTTCTATGCCGCCGCCCTGATGGATGCCGGTATCGAGTTCGATGTGCTGTTTGGCCCGGCCTACAAGGGGATCCCCATCGCCTCCGCCACTGCCGTACAGCTGGTGGAGCAGCACGATGTGGACGTGCCCTGGTGCTTCAACCGCAAGGAGGCCAAGGATCACGGCGAGGGTGGCAATCTGGTGGGCAGCCCGCTCAAGGGGCGCGTCATGCTGGTGGATGACGTCATCACCGCCGGCACCGCTATCCGCGAATCCATGGATCTGATCCAGGCCAACGGCGCCTCGCTGGCTGGCGTACTGATCGCGCTGGACCGTCAGGAGAAGGGCAAGGGCGAGCTCTCCGCCATTCAGGAGGTGGAGCGTGACTACAGCGCCCACATCATCGCCATCATCCAGATGAGCGACCTGATTGCCTATCTGGAAGAGAAGCAGGCCGAGCAGCCGGAGCTGGCGGCGCAATTGGCTGCCATGAAGGCTTACCGCGCTCAGTACGGTATCTGAGTTCAGCTCACACCGCGCAATAGCTGAATGCGGCGCCCGTTTGCTCTCTGGCAGCAAACGGGCGCCGTTTTTTAATCTGCAAAAAGTGGAGCATGTGGCTTGAGCTTGCCCTTACAGTAAAGGTTAGGGTTTGCCCGTCGGCGTTTTGTGGTGCCGACGGGTTCCGGGGAGGAACAACATGACCACTCATCTTCAATCACCCATTCATCTGCAGTTGCCGCTCAGCGGCATGAGCTGCGCCAACTGCGCAGGCCGCATCACGACCGCCCTCAACAAGCTCGACGGGGTATCGGCCACCGTCAACTTCGCGCTGGAGCAGGCGGCCATCGAGCTGGCCAGCCCCGATCGCCTGCCTGCGGTGCTCGACAGCATCAAGAGTCAGGGTTACGACTACGGCAGCGAGACCTTTTTGTTCCAAATTACCGGCATGACTTGTGCCGGTTGTTCGGCTCGGTTGAACAAGATGCTGGCCGCGCTGCCCGGCGTTATCTCGGCCGAGGTCAATTTCTCTATCGAACAGGCCCGCATCGTGCTGGTCCCCGGGATGCAGACGCCCGCCGCTTTGCGCGAGCAGATCGAAGCGCTCGGCTTTGGCGCCCAGCTGGCACAAGGCTCGGCCAGCGGCCGCCGCCAGCAGTTGCTGGAGCGGGAAGCGCAGGAGGCCGCCACAGCCCGTCAGGCTCAAACCCGGGTCATCGTCTCGGCTTTGCTGACGTTGCCGCTGCTGGTGGGGATGCTGGCCATGGCCGGACTGTTCCCCTGGCATCTACCCGCCTGGCTGGAGCTGCTGCTCGCCACCCCGGTGCAGTTCTGGGTAGGCAGACGCTTCTATCGCGGTGCCTGGCTCGCCATCAAGAACCGCGCAGCCAATATGGATGTGCTGGTAGCAACCGGCACCAGCGCTGCCTACTTCTACAGCCTCTATCTGTTGTTGACGCTGGGGATGGCGGCCAGCGGCAAGCTCTATTTCGAGGCGAGCGCTATCATCATCACCCTGATCTCCCTCGGCAAGTTGCTGGAGGCACGGGCCAGACGCAGCACCCAGTCCGCTATTCGCGAACTGATGGCGCTGCGGCCGGAAACCGCCACCGTCTGGCGTGGCGAGAACTGGCAGAGCGTCGCCATCGACGAGGTGCTGCGTGGCGATCGGCTGCGGGTGCTGGTGGGCGAGCGGGTGCCGGTGGATGGCAAAATCGTGAGCGGCGCCAGCGAACTGGACGAGTCGATCCTCACCGGCGAGAGCCTGCCGGTGCCGCGCAGTGTGGGCGACAAGGTGCTGGGCGGTGCAATCAACCGCTCCGGTGTGCTGGAGATCGAAGCCACTACCGTGGGGGAGGATTCCAGCCTCAGCAAGATCATCGCGCTGGTGGAGAGCGCCCAGATGGGCAAGGCGCCGCTGCAACAGCTGGTGGACAAGGTCTCCGCCATCTTCGTGCCGGTGGTGATGGCCATCGCCCTGTTCACCCTGCTGGTGTGGTACGCCATCAGCAACGACTTCGCTCAGGCACTGCTGGCGGCTGTGGCGGTGCTGGTGATCGCCTGTCCTTGCGCGCTGGGGCTGGCAACGCCGGCGGCCATCGTCACCGGTACCGGAGTGGCGGCACGCCACGGCATTCTGATCAAGGATGTGGATACCCTGCAGAAGGCCCACGCCATCAAGGCGCTTATCTTCGACAAGACCGGCACGCTCACTCAGGGCAAGCCTGTGCTGGCTAGCTGGAGCGGCAATGACGAGCAGTTGCATCTGGCCGCCGCCCTGCAGCAGGCGAGCGAACACCCGCTGGCGCTGGCGATGCGCGAGGCGGTCGGCAGCGGGGTGGCACTGCCTCAGCCCGACGCGGTCGAGGTGCGGGTCGGTGCCGGCATAGTCGGTCAGGTGGCGGGCCACAGTGTCGCCATCGGCAATGGTTCCCTGCTGGCCCAGCTCGGCATTGAACCGCCGCAACAGGATGAACAAGCCGCCGATGGGGCGACCCGGGTTTGGGTTGCCATCGACGGTGCTGTGGTTGGTATCGCCGCTTTGGCCGATACCCTGCGCCCCGAGAGTCCGGAAGCTATCGCCACCCTGCGTCAGCGCGGTATCGCCAGCTGGCTGGTGAGCGGCGATGCACCGGCACCGGTGGCCCATATCGCCGCCAAGCTGGGGCTGGACGGGGCCTTTGACTCCGTGCTGCCAGCGGGCAAGGTGGAGAAAGTGGAGGCGCTGCGGGCGCAAACCCGCGGGCTGGTGGCTATGGTGGGGGATGGAGTGAACGATGCCCCGGCGCTGGCGGCGGCGGACGTCGGTATCGCCATGGGCTCCGGCTCCGACGTGGCGATGGAAACTGCCGCCATCACCCTGATGCGATCTGACCCGCGGTTGGTGGCCGATGCCATCGACATCTCGGCGGCGACCTGGCGCACCATTCAGCAGAATCTGTTCTGGGCCTTCGTATTCAACATCATCGGCATTCCGCTGGCGGCGCTGGGCTACCTGAGCCCCGAGCTGGCGGGGGCGGCCATGGCCCTAAGCAGCATCACAGTATTGAGCAATTCCCTGTTATTGAAACGCTGGCAGCCCAGGGCGGCGCACGGGCCAGCATCCAACCCGATCAGTAAGGAGGCATAAATGAACATCAGCAAGGTTGCCAAGGCCACTGGGCTGACCGCCAAGACCATCCGTTATTACGAGAGCATTGGCCTCATCACTGCCCCGGTACGCAGTGACAACGGCTATCGCAGTTACACCGAGGGGGCGCTGCGCGAGCTGCGTTTCGTCAAGCGGGCGCGGGAGACCGGCTTCAATCTGGAGGAGTGTCAGGAGCTGCTGGCGCTCTATCGGGACGAACACAGAACCAGTGCCCAGGTGAAGAAGCTGGCGCAGGAGAAGATCGTCGATCTGCGCGCTCGCATCGCCGGGCTGCAGGCCATGCTTACCTCCCTGGAAGGGTTGGTTTGCTGCTGCCACGGGGATGAAAATCCCGAGTGCCCGATCCTCGACGAATTGGAGAAGGGGTGAGCAAGGACTCACCTGCCAGCGCAGAAGAAATCGTTATTGATTGATTAACTTCTTAATAAGCGGCGCTTTATTGTTGCGGGTCAGGGGGTAATGGTAGACTGCTCGGCTCTTGTACAGGAGTACTCAGTTGACCCAGAGTGTGACACGCCAGGTTAAGCAGGCCATTATGGCCCAGCTCTATACCCATGCATCGTTCAGTCTCCCCTGTTTGGGCGTGTTGGCATTTGGCTGGAGTCTGCTGTTTCACGACTATCTACCCGCCATCGAAGCGCTCGGTTGGCTGGCAGGCACTTTCCTGTGGCTGCTGGGTCGGGGCTGGCACCTGCGCTGGCGCCGAGCCCGCCTGCACCAGACGCCGTTGCCGGTGCTGGAGCGGGAGCTCTTTATCGGAGCCACCATCACCTCCATCATCTGGGCCCTCGGGGTGCTGCTCTACATGGACAAGCTGCCCGATACCTACCGGGCCGCCATGATGATGCTCTCCAGCCTCATTCTTACCGGCAGCGCCATCATGCTGTTTGGCAGCCGCCGCACCCTCTATGGTTCCGCCCTGCCGCTGGGCATGGCGATGCTGTTCGAGCTGGGCAATGGCAACGAGCAGGAGCGGATTGTCTCCTGCATGCTGGCGGGCTATCTGTTTGTCTTTCTGCCGACCCTGTTGCGCCGGATGCGGCGGGATCAGATCGCCTCGCTCCACCACCGTTTCTCCAACGCCGAACTGGTTGCCGAACTGAAGGCTGTCTCCGAGCATTTGCGCCTCACCTCTCGCCTCGACGGCCTGACCGGCATCGCCAACCGTGCCCATCTCGACGACTCTCTGGAGCGGGCCTGGCGGCGCTGCCATCGCGCCCGGGCGCCGTTGTCGCTGGTGCTGGTGGATGTGGATTACTTCAAGCAGTTCAACGATCTTTACGGCCATCAGCTGGGGGATGACTGCCTGCAACAGGTGGCGGGGCTGCTGGCCGAGGTGGAGCGGCGCGAGGACGATCTGGCGGCCCGTTACGGTGGCGAAGAGTTTGCCTTGCTGCTGCCCTGCACCGGCATGCAGGGGGCACTGCAGGTGGCGGACAATGTGCGGCAGGCGCTCAAGGAGCTGGCCATCCCGCACCAGAAATCGCTGGTCTCCGGTCGGGTCACATGTAGTTTTGGTGTTGCGACACTGATACCGGACAACAGCATGAAAATCGCCGATTTGATCCAAAAAGCGGATGCGGCACTCTATCAGGCCAAGCATAATGGGCGGGATCGAATCGAAGTAGCCTTGATGGGTAAGGTTGCCTGAATTTAACGTGACAGATTAAAGAGGTTGTCTATGCAATGTCATCGTATCGAAGAGCTGCTGGAGTTGTTGCAGCCTGCCTGGATCAAGGAACAGGATCTCAGCCTGGTGCAGTTTGTTGCCAAACTGGCCCAAGAAGCGGGATTTGAAGGGCCTCTGTCCGAGCTGACCGACGACATGCTGATCTATCACCTCAAAATGCGGGAATCCGACAAGCAGGCGATGATCCCCGGTCTGGCCAAGGATCATGTGCCCGATTTCAAAGAGGCACTGCTCAAGGCGCGCGGAATCAAGTGAATCTTTAGCGGAAGCGCATCACCTCGGGGTGATGCGCTTTTTTGTTGCCGAAAATTGAGATCCAACCCCAATATTAGATACATCTAATCCACACAATTAGCATGCTGTTTAAGATATAATCCGCTCCATAACAAATAAGGGAGCGATGTCTTGCAATGGCCGACCACGATAAAATCGATATCAAGGACGTCACCGACAAGGGCGTAACCGGGACCTTCAACCCCAATACGTTCAAAGCCAGCGACGACAGATTCAACCCGGGCAACCGCATCTATGTGCGGGCTCAGAAAGGGTATTGGCAGCGGATGCGCAAGGCCATGGGCTGGTTCTTTGTGGCGCTGTTCGTGCTGCTGCCCTGGTTGCGTTACGATGGGCGACAGGCGGTGCTGTTCGACCTCGGTCACCAGCAGTTCCATATCTTTGGCGCCACCATCTGGCCGCAGGATCTGACCCTGCTCGCCTGGCTCTTCATGATCGCCGCCTTCGGACTCTTCTTTATTACCACCTTCCTCGGTCGGGTCTGGTGTGGCTATCTCTGCCCGCAGACGGTCTGGACCTTCATGTTCATCTGGTTTGAAGAGAAGCTGGAAGGGCCCGCCAACAAACGGCGCAAGCTGGACGAGGCACCCTGGAGCGGCGAGAAGCTGGCTCGCAAGGGGGCCAAGCATCTGGCCTGGCTGGCGATCTCTCTGGTGACCGGCCTGACCTTCGTCGCCTACTTCCAGGATGTAACTGAACTGGTGCCGGACCTCTTCACCCTGCAGGCCAGCGGATGGGTGCTGTTCTGGGTGATCTTCTTCACCATCATTACCTACGGCAACGCTGGCTGGATGCGTGCCATCATGTGTATCCACATGTGCCCCTATGCCCGCTTCCAGTCCGCCATGTTCGACAAGGACACCTTCATCGTCGGCTATGACACCAAGCGTGGCGAGACCCGTGGCGCCCGTTCCCGCAAGGCGGATCCCAAGGCGATGGGGCTGGGTGACTGTATCGACTGCGATCTTTGCGTGCAGGTCTGCCCGACCGGTATCGATATTCGCGACGGCCTGCAGTACGAGTGCATCAACTGCGGCGCCTGCGTTGATGCCTGCGACCAGACCATGGAGCGGATGGGCTACCCGAAAGGGCTCATCAGTTACACCACCGAGCACAAGCTGGCCAACGACTCCACCCATGTGGCGCGGCCCAAGTTGATCGGTTACGGGCTGGTGATGGCGGTGATGCTGGGGGTGTTTGTCTACAACGCCATGTCCATCATGCCGATGGGGCTCGATATCCTGCGGGATCGCAACCAGCTGTTCCGCGAAAACAGCGAGGGGCTGATTGAGAACACCTACACCCTCAAGATCCTCAACAAGACCCTGCAGTCCCAGACCTACCAGCTGGATGTGGAGGGCTTGCCCGAGTATCAGTGGTTCGGCCCCCGTGAAGTGACCCTGAAGGCGGGCGAGATCTACACCCTGCCGGTCAGTCTGGCGGTCGATCCTTACAACCTGAAACGGCCGGCGCTGGATATCCAGTTTGTGCTGAAACGGGAGGGGGCTGCGCCCGATGACAGCAAGGGCAACCTGCGCCAGGGCAGCAAGTTTATCAGCCGGTTGTAACTGCGTGTGGATGCGGGCCGGGCGTGACACCAGTCCGGTCACCAGCGAGCACGGCAATGGCGGGTAGTAGTGATAGAATGGGGCGCAACGGCGCCCCTTTCTTATGGTGGATGACATGCGTTTCAACTATTCCGACCTCAATCCCGACCTCATCATGGATGCGCTCGATCTCAGTGGCCTGCGGCTCGACTCCGGTCTTATCGAGCTCAACAGTTACGAAAACCGGGTCTATCAGTTTCAGGATGAGGATCGTCGCAGCTATGTGGTGAAGTTCTACCGTCCCGGCCGCTGGAGCCGGGCCCAGATCCTCGAGGAGCACGAGTTTGCCACCCGCCTCGCAGAGGCGGAGATCCCGGTCGCCGCACCGCTCACCTTCGCGGGTGAGACCCTGCTGGAGCACGAGGGCTACCCCTTTGCCATCTGGCAGAGCGTCGGTGGCCGCCAGTTCGAGGTGGATAACCTCGATCAGCTGGAGTGGGTAGGGCGTTTCCTCGGTCGCATTCATCAGATCGGTGCCAGCAAGCCGTTCCACCATCGGGTGCGACTCGATGTGGAGAGCATGCTGCACGAACCGCGTCAGCTGCTGGCGTCTGGCGAGTGGCTGCCAAGCGGGCTGGCGAAGCAATTCTTCGGGGTGCTGGACGAGCTGATCAAGCATGTCAGCGACGCCATGACCCTGGATGTGGCGCAGATCTCCCTGCATGGCGATTGCCACCCGGGCAACATCCTGTGGCGTGATGGCCCCATGTTTGTCGACCTCGATGATTGCCGCACCGGCCCCGCGATTCAGGATCTCTGGATGATGCTGAGCGGCGAGCGCCACGAGCAGCAGATCCAGCTCGACACCCTGCTGGCGGGCTACGAGGAGTTTATGGAGTTCGACTCGCGGGAGCTGGCGCTGATCGAGCCGCTGCGGGCGATGCGCATCGTTCACTACATGGCGTGGCTGGCGCGGCGCTGGGAAGATCCCGCCTTCCCCCGTCACTTCCCCTGGTTCAATACCGATCACTACTGGCGCCAGCAGATTGCGACACTGCACGATCAGCTGGAGGCACTCAAGGCGCCGCCGTTGAGTCTGATGCCAAACTGGTGAAATAGAAGGGATCTTGCGCGGCAAGGGGGACTCGATCTCCGGCCCTTACCATTGACGTCAGCATGGCGAAACAATAGGCTTGGCACTGCTTCGGTTCGCCGGGCGTGCCTCACAGTGATCCCTTAACAGGAAACATCATGAAAAAAGTTCTATTTTTCCTTGCTGCCATGCTGATGATCCCCATGGTTCACGCCGCCCCCGAGTTCAAGGAAGGCGTCAACTACGATGTGGTCAAACAGACTGGCAGTGCTCAGCCGGAAGTGATGGAGTTTTTCTCCTACTACTGCCCGCACTGCGCTACCTTCGAACCGATCGTTGAACAGTTGAAGGCCGGGTTGCCAGAGGGTGTGCCCCTCAAGAAGAACCCGGTTGCTTTCCTCGGTCGCGAGATGGGCCCCGAGATGCAGCGTGCCTACGCTGTTGCCAGCCTGCTCAATGCCGAAGCCAAGCTGACTCCGGCCATCTTCACCAAGATCCACACCCAGCGTCAGCCGCCGATGAGCCGTGACGATGTGAAGAAGATCTTCGTGGACAACGGCGTACCGGCTGAAGAGTTCGATGGTGCCGTCGACAGCTTCGCCGTCTCCGGCATGGTCTCCCAGTTCGATCGCAACACCGAGAGCTACAACATTCGCGGTGTACCGGCCTTCCTGGTGAACGGCAAGTACATGGTGAAGATTGAATCCATCACCTCTCAAGAGCAGTTCAACAAGCTGGTGCAGTTCCTGCTGGCCAAGAAAGACTGATACCCCTTGAGTGTCTAGTCCTGAAATAGGTTTACACATTTTCAACTAGCATTTCTCTACTCAGAACCCCCCTATGTACCGCATCGGGGGTTCTGTATTTCAACGCATGATGCGGCCGCTCCGCGTTGTAAATATCCACCGCTTCACGCACCATCTCCCGCGCTTGCGCCAAATCCTGCGGGCTTTGTAGCAATAACTCTCCTTTCAAAATCCCGTTCACCCGCTCCGCCAACGCATTCTGGTAACAGTC
>NZ_JBFODM010000008.1:0-58821 GCF_040908325.1 Aeromonas sp. R4-1 | reverse complement strand
CTCCACAACGAAACTGAAAAATTTAGTTTATTAAATTCAAATGCTTACAAGGGCGCATTTTTATGTTTGGTGACTTATTCGCACCTTCCTTAGGATGGGTTACCCCATGGAGGGAATATTTCCAGATGAATGGATTAAAGAGTGCAACCAAGAGAATCCTAACTGGTTTAAATCTTGGAGCGTAGATGCAGCAGGTATAGTCGAACCGTTCGAAGTTGATGATAATAAGAAAGAAAATTATGCAAAATTCATGTGTTCCAAGGTTCTCGCAGAGAGTGACTTATCCTCGCTGGCAATGATGGTTAATTTATACTCTGTTGTGGACAAAGCCCTTGAGGCACAACATAAAAAACTTTCTCAAATAGAGAATCAACAATAATAAATTTATACTGAACTGGTGTCATTACTTCACGCCCACAAAAAAACCGCAGCCCAAGGGCTGCGGTTTTTTTATTCGCTCAACCTGTTGGCACCAGACGCCAACAAGGCCAACCGGCCTTAGGCACGGCGCCAGCTGGTCTTGCCGGCGCTGTCTTCCAGCACGATACCCATCTCGGTGAGACGGTTGCGGGCGGCATCGGCAGCAGCCCAGTTCTTGTCGGCACGGGCCTGATTGCGCTCGGCGATCAGGCGCTCGATTTCGGCAACCTCTTCATCCGCTTCATCACCCTTCAAGAAAGCCTCGGGGTCTTGCTGCAGGATGCCGAGCACGGCGCCCAGCTCGCGCAGACGGGCGCCCAGCGCGGCGGCAACGGCCATGTCTTCACCCTTCTGGCGGTTGATCTCGCGCACCAGATCGAACAGGGCGGAGTAGGCTTCCGGGGTGTTGAAGTCGTCATCCATCGCTTCCTTGAAGCGCGCCACCTGCTCGTCACCACCGGCAGCAGCGGCCACCGGCAGATCGCGCAGGGCAGTGTACATGCGCTCCAGCGCGGCGCGGGCTTGCTTCAGGTTATCTTCCGAGTAGTTGAGCTGGCTGCGGTAGTGGCCAGACATCAGGAAGTAACGGACGGTTTCGGCATCGTAGTGGGCCAGCACATCGCGGATGGTGAAGAAGTTGCCAAGGGATTTGGACATCTTCTCTTTATCCACCATCACCATGCCGCTGTGCATCCAGGTGTTGACGTAGTCGCCACCGTGGGCGCAGCAGGACTGGGCGATCTCGTTCTCGTGGTGCGGGAACTGCAGATCGGAACCGCCGCCGTGGATGTCGAAGTGGTTGCCAAGGTGCTTGGAGTTCATGGCGGAGCACTCGATGTGCCAGCCAGGACGGCCCGGGCCCCAGGGGCTTTCCCAGGTCGGCTCGCCGGGCTTGGACATCTTCCACAGCACGAAGTCGAGCGGATTGCGCTTGGCATCGACCACGTCGACGCGGGCACCGGCTTGCAGTTGCTCCAGATCCTGACCGGAGAGCTTGCCGTAGTCGGCGTAGGATTCGACGATAAACATCACATCGCCGTTATCCGCCACGTAGGCGTGCTCTTTATCCAGCAGGGATTGCACCAGCTCGATGATCTCTTCGATGTGCTGGGTGGCGCGCGGTTCGATATCCGGGCGCACCATGCCGAGGGCGTCGAAGTCGGCGTGCATGTCGCCGATCAGCCGCTCGGTCAGCTCGTCGCAGGTGACGCGGGTTTCAGCGGCGCGCTTGATGATCTTGTCATCCACGTCGGTGATGTTGCGCACGTAGGTAAGGTCGTAACCGGCGTAACGCAGGTAGCGAGCCACCACATCAAAGGCGACGAAGGTGCGGCCGTGGCCGATATGACAGTGATCGTAGATGGTGACACCACACACATACATGCCCACCTTGCCCGGGTGGATAGGTTTGAATTCTTCTTTTTGACGAGTGAGTGTGTTGTATATCTTCAGCATCTTCTAACCACTGCCTGTGAGTAAAATGGTTGGTCATGATACCCCGTTCAGGGGCAGAAAACGAGGCAGAAAACGTGGCCAATCCCGCCTGCCAGCACGGTTACGGCGCCAGAGAGACTATGCCGCCAGCCCCTGATGGGCTAGAATTGCCACCACTTTATGCCATACACCTGCGGGCACTTCGTCGTCCGCATCAAATGAAAGGACATATCATGGTCACTCTGCACACCAATCACGGCGACATCACCCTCACCCTGAACGCTGAAAAAGCCCCGGAAACCGTGGCCAACTTCCTGCAATACTGCCGTGACGGTCACTACGACAACACCATTTTCCACCGCGTCATCGACGGCTTCATGATCCAGGGCGGCGGCTATGCCCCGGGCTTTGAAGAGAAAGACACCCGCGCCCCCATCAAGAACGAAGCGGCCAACGGCCTGTCCAACAAGATCGGCACCATCGCCATGGCCCGTACCATGGAGCCGCACTCTGCCAGCGCCCAGTTCTTCATCAACGTGAACAACAACGACTTCCTCGACTTCAAATCCGCCACCACTCAGGGCTTCGGCTACTGCGTATTCGGTGAAGTGACCGCCGGTATGGACGTGGTCAACAAGATCAAGGGCGTCAAGACCGGTAACTACGGCCGCATCCACCAGGACGTGCCGGTAGAAGACGTAGTGATCACCAAGGTGACCCTTGCTGACTGATCTCTGCCGACTCGGCACAGACAAAACTGCGGCCCCGGCCGCAGTTTTTCCATCTGCCTCCCCCACTGCCAGTCCGAACTGGCGCCGCCTCGACTATCTGGCCCACGGCAACCCGCGCCAGCGCTCGGCCCATGCCCTGCTCACCGCCGGTGTGTGGGATGAGCTTGCAGCGCAGTGCGCCGATATGGCACTGGTGAGCACGCTCGCCATCGGCCTCGATCGGCCGGGCAGCGATCTCGATATTCTCTGCCAGCATCCCGATCCTGCGGCGTTTGCCGCTACTTTTGCAGAGCAAGGCTGGCAGGCGAGCGCCAAGGGCGACAATATCTGGCTGCTGGAGCGCACCTTTGCCTGCCTCGACCAGAGCTGCGCTGTTAGCGGTTGCGATCAAAGCGATGCCCGCTGGCCGCTGGAGCTTTACGTGACCCCAGCTCCCATCGAGATGCTGAACGGCTGGCGCCACCTCACCCTGATGGCGGCTTTGCTAGAGCGCTTTGGCGATGCTTTTTACCGCGAAGTGCTGCGTCTGCGCCTTGAAGAGGGATTGAAAGGGGAAGCGGCCATGTGCCGGTTGCTGGGTCTGGCGGGCGATCCTTACGCCGCCCTGCTGACGCTGGAGGGACGCAATCTGGCCGAGCTGTCATGGCAGCCGCCCTCCCGCGACGATATCCATACCTTAACTGGCGCGATGGCGCCCGCAGCGTACTGTTCGTCCGCTGTTGTTTCTACTACCTCTGCCACCCCCGTTTGCCCTGTTTCGACCGAGAGCCCGACCCCCACATCATGAGCACCCTCTTTATCAGTGACATTCACCTCTCTGCCCAGCGGCCCGATATGACCGCGGCACTGGTGCGCTTTCTCGAGCACGACGCCCCCGGCGCCGATGCCCTCTATGTGCTGGGGGATCTCTTCGAATTCTGGATTGGCGACGATGACCCCAATCCGCTCCATCAACAGATGGCCGACGCCTTTTTGGCCCTGAGCCAGCAGAACGTGCCCATCTACTTTATCCACGGCAACCGTGACTTTCTGCTGGGGCAGCAGTTCGCCAAGCGCGCGGGGATGACATTGCTGGGGGACCCCTGCGTCATCGAACTCTATGGGGAGCGGGTAGTGCTGAGCCACGGCGATCTGCTCTGCACCCTGGATGAGGGGTATCAGAAGTTTCGCCGCATCACCCAACTCAAGTGGCTGCGCTGGCTCTTTTTGCGACTGCCGCTCGCCCGCCGTCAGGCCATCGCCTGCAAGATGCGCGGCCAAAGCCAGATGGAGAACGCCCACAAGAGCCAGATCATCATGGATGTGACGCCCGCGGCGGTGGACGACACCCTGCGCGCCCACGACTGCCGGATGATGATCCACGGCCACACCCACAGACCCGCCATCCACGACTTCACCCTCGATGGCCAGCCCGCCCGCCGCATCGTGCTGGGAGACTGGTTCGAGCAAGGCTCGGTGCTGGTCTGCCGCCCCGGCGAGCAGCAGCTGGAAATGCGGGCGCTGGCAACGATCGACCCCGCCGCTCAGCCATCCGGCTGACATCCCCCCTGTGCGGGTTGCAGGCAAAACCTGCGGCCCAGCATCCCCTGTTAACCCGGTGAACCGACTCATTACGGTGAGCTCAGGCTGGTATGGCCTGTGCCGATGGGGTGCTCGCCCCATCCCTATCGGTTCTGCTGCGCCAGCAACACCAAATACGATAAAAGCCGGCCAAAAAAACATCCAAGATGCTGAAAATAAAGCAAAATGACCATTCAATCAGCGTTGAAATAAGCAAGGCAGCTCATTAGACTACCGACTCCCCTACCCGTCGTAACACAAGGAACGTATCAAACAATGAAAAAGACGGTTCTCACCCCCTTACTGGCGCTGTTGATCACAGGCTGTGGCGGCGGTGATGGCGAACAGGAAGAGACCCCTATCCGCCCCCCTGTCACCCCCAACTATTTCGAGGCATCCAGCCAGAGCAACGCGGGCGGACAGTTGAACCCCACCAGCCTGCGGTTGGCGGCGGGAGAGCAGGGGCGCTTCTCGGTACAGGCTGACAGCGGTTACCTCCTGACCGAGATAAGCGGATGTGATGGCACCCTGGACGGCCTCACCTATACCACTGGCCCCATGAGCAGCGATTGCCAGATCTCGGCCAGCTTCACGCAGGAGAGTGCCGCCGTCTATTTCAACGCCACCACCCAAGCTTCTCAGGGGGGCGCACTCAGCCCCGACGCTCTGCGTCTGAACGCCGGTGAACAGGGCCGTTTCACCGTGCAGCCCGAGAGTGGCTTCGTACTGACACAGATCGCAGGATGTGAGGGCACCCTGACGGGTAATACCTACACCACAGCACCCATGCGCGCCGATTGTCAGATCTCGGCCCGCTTTATCAGCGATGCCGCCAATGCGATTGCCCGGGAAGATCATACCCTTGCCAGCGAGCAATCCCTGATCGCCCATGCCCGTGCGACGATTGCCGACAGTGAGGCGCACCGCACCGAACTGGTTCGCAGCCTCTATCAGGGAATGGCACAGATCAGCTGGAACCCGAGCCACGACTCCATCACCTTTTCCAGCTTCCAGCCGGAGAGCACGGTGACCCTGCTCCCCTCCAACATCAATGGCAAGGGGGAGAGCGAGATCCGGGGTCTGGTGATGGTCTCCGAGCAAGCCGATTACCGTCAGGCCGCCATGGGGGCGAACCTGTTTTCCGTTGACCGCACAGCGCAGAGCGAGGCGCTGCTCAAGGGGCTGATTGGCTGGCTGACCCGGGGCAAGGATAGCGATGGCCTGCGCATCCTCACCACCCAGATGCCTAGTCGCGCCGATAGCGTCTATTTTCCCCATAACGAAGGCGTGCGTGACTGGCTCAAGGCGATCTATCCCGACAAGCACAACATCAACCCGGCCAATACCTGCGATTATCAGGCGCTGAGCGACTGTATCGACACCATGGCGCCGGAGCTTATCGTGATCAGCGATATCGACCGCCAGGGGCTGGGGTATCAGGGGATCGCACAGGGGATCGCCAAGGCCAAAGCGGCCGGGATCCCGCTGCTGCTCTCCAACTATCGGCGCGATGCCAGCCCGCTGCTAAGCCCCCTCTATCTCGATATGGGGCTGGTCACCTGGGGCAACTACTGGTCAAAACTCAGAGCCAGCGATCTGGCAGTGAACACCATCATGGCACCCGACGCCCAGCTGATGGCGGTCGATACCCTGCTTGGCAACCTTCAGGATCGCAACTTCACAACCCAGTGGCTCGATAGCTGCGGCGGCAACTTTATCAATTGCGGTGGCTCGGAGAGCTTCAACCAGCAGTTCAAGCTGGGTGCCGACTGGCTGAGAAATGCGGCCATCACCCTCGACAAGGCCGGGATCAGTCCCTTTGCTCGTGACGGCGTGACACTGTTGCCCGCCACCCTGCTGCTGGCCGACAAATACAGGGCCGCCATCGACTACCCGATTGCCTGGGATGAACATCAATCCTGGCAGCAGGCGATGTTTGCCGACTGGCTGGTGAGCTATGCCCGCACCCGTACCCCGGCCCAGCCCGATCTGGGGGAGTACGTCACCGATCGCAACAAGGTGGTGAAGGGACAAGCAGCTCACTACGCCTATCCCGCGACGCTCACCGACAGTCGGCGGATTGCAGTTCCCTACAGCGGGCAATGGACCACCACCGGCTGGTATGCCCTGCCGGGACAAACCATCACCCTGAGACGCACCGATAACGCCGATGTGTCTGCTACCGTCCGACTCAACTACCACAGGCCCAACACCAATCGCGCCTATGAGCAGAAGATCTATCGAGCCCCGCTGGAGCTGACCACCGGGCGACTGATCTTGGCCAAGGGGGGCAGTGTCACCTTCACCTCTCCTTATGGCGGCCCTATCTACCTCTATCTGGAAGGGGGGGCAGCATCGCTGGCCGTCCAGGTGAGCGCCACGGGTGTCACCCGTCATCCGGCCATCATGGATTTCAGTGATGAGCAGCAGATACGCGAGTTCAACGAGCGGCTGGAACAAACCGAGCTGCCCCATATCGATCTGCGGGCCGATGGCGCCGAACAGCATCTGCGCCGGGATCGCTTCACCAAGGCGGTGGGTGGCGTCATCCCCGACACCAATGCCCTGCTCGACAGCATCGCCCGGGATCACATCAATGGCGTCTACACCCTGGCGGGCCTGAAAATTCAGGGCAAGGGGCTCGATGAGTCGCTGCCGGCAGATGTTAAAAACGCCTGCGTGGCACTGTTGGGGGAGGGTTGTCTCGATGAATCGCTCCATACCCGCACCATCATCCAGCATGCCAACTATGACCAGAATGCCCATTGCGGCAGCGGTTGCAGTGGCAACCCGTGGGACTCTTCCGGCAGCATCAGTCCGACCGGCTGGCTCGACAATCACGAGCTGGGCCACAACCTGCAGACCAACCGGTTGAACGTGCAGTACGCTGCGGCAGGCGATGCCGACAACTGGAGTGGCTACGGCAGCCGGGCGGGGGAAAACTCCAACAACATCTTCCCTTATGTGGTGAAGTGGCGCGCCCATTATCTGAGAGATGGCAACACGGCGCCCATCAAGGATGGACACATGAATCACAAGGATCTCTTCTATGTGTTCATGTCTGATGCGGCGCAGGTACGGGACAGGAGTGGCAACCGCGTCGTGCTCGGGGCCAACTGCCAGGTGCTCGATACCGGCGAGAGTCGCTACGAAGCCCCCTGGAAGAGCAATGCCTACGCCGTCCACAACGGCTATCGCATGGCGTTTTATATCCAGATGGCATTACGTGCCCACCGTATGCTCCTGACTGATGGCACCCGGCTGAACGATGGCTTCACTATCTTCACCCTGCTCTATCAGCATTCACGGATCTTCGGCGCGGCAGCCGACAGTGAAGCGCAGTGGAATGCCAACAAGGATAGGCTCGGCTTTAGCCTGTTCCCCTACTCGGGGCATGCAGTCTATGGCGGCAAACGGGTGCGCGACATACCGGGCAATGACTTTATGCTGGTTGCACTCAGTCGGCTCACCGGTTGGGACTGGCGCAATCACTTCGATCTGCTTGGCCTGCGTTACTCCAGCCTCGCGGTCGCTCAGGTGCAGGCCAACCAGCGTTATGGCAGCCTGCCGATGGGGATGTATGTGCTGGAGGATGACCTGCCCCCAGCCAACATGAGCGAAGGCGTCACATTCCTGCCGCTCTCCGAAAGCGACGGATCCACCCTCTGGCCCCGCAACAGTGGCTCGCCAAGCGCCTGCCCAACACCCTGAATAAGATCATCGCGATAACCACAACAAGCGCCCGGCAGGGCGCTTGTTGTTTATCCAGCCTCTGGCCCCGTTGTTGATGATGTGAAGAGGGTGGAATAAGTGGTGATCGCTCACAGATCAGCAAAGCAAACCTGCACTCCTCCTTCAGTCCCCGGGTTGTGTGAACCCCGTCACCTTGCCCCTTGCCAATTGAGAGGATGATGGCGCTCAGGCAGAAACATCTTTCTCGCCAGCTATTTCAACAAGTTGAGGTTTGTATGCCTGACAGCAATGCGGTCGCTCACCCGTTCGATGCCAAGAAGATCAATGTCAACGATCCCTATGAGATGAAGCAGTGGATCAAAATGTTCGAGTGCACCGAAGTCCAGCTGAAACGGGCGGTCAAGGCAGTCGGCACCTCAGGCAAGGCGATCAGAAAACACCTCAAGAAGTGAGGGCACCACCCCGCCACAAATCCGGCCCCGCTTGCGGGGCTTTTCTCATCTTCGCCTTTACGTGGGCCATCCCCGCCTCTGGTTGGCGGCGCACATACCGCCATTCAGCCGCTCATAACCGGACTGTGCTGCCCGACCAGCACTGGCCGCCGTCCGACAGCTTGTGACCAGCCAGCGCCATCCGGCCCTTCGCATCCCGGCATCCCTGCCTATAATGCGGGCTCAAATACACAGAGAGGATTAATCCATGGGCTTTATCACCTGGATCGTATTGGGATTGTTGGTGGGTATTCTGGCGAAGTGGATCATGCCGGGCCGCGATGGCGGTGGTTTCTTCATGACCGCCCTGCTGGGGATTGTCGGTGCCATGGTTGGCGGCTATGTGGGTACCCTGCTGGGGCTGGGCTCGGTGACCGGTTTCAATATCCCGAGCATCGCGCTGGCGACCGTGGGCGCCCTTATCGTCCTGTTTGTCTTCAACAAGATCCGCAGCTGACCCCCACCGCCATCTATGTGTAGATAAACAGGGCACCGCGAGGTGCCCTCTCTTTTTTATCGCCCTCACGATGTTGCCAGCGGCAAGATCAACCTCACCAGCAAGCCCCCCAGCTGGGTGGCCGGCAGCAACACCACTTCGCCGTGGTGGTAGTGGGCGATATCGCGCACCAGCGCCAGACCAAGCCCCGCTCCCGGCTGTTCGCTCCCCTGCTCGAGGCGCTGGAACGGCTGCCAGACTCGCTCCGCCAGCTCGGGGGCGATGCCGGGACCACTATCCTCTACCTCCAGCCAGATCTGCCCGTGGCTGCGCACCACCCGCGCCGTCACGGTGCCGTGGGGTGGGGTGTATTTGATGGCGTTGTCGAGCAGGTTGGCGCACAGTTCCCCGAGCAGCAGCGGCTCCCCCGCCACCATGATGGCGGACTCCTCCCCCTCGTACCCGAGATCGATCCCCTTGCTGCGGGCCTGCGCCAGCCGTGACAAACAGGCCTGCTGCACCAGCGCCGTCAACTCCATGGGCTCACGCTGGCGCAGCCCGGAGCACTCGTCCGATTTGAGCCGGGCCAGCAGCAGTAACCGCTCGGTCAGGGCGATGGTGTGATCGAGCCGCACGGCCATGGCATCGAGGCTTTCGCTCATCAGGGCCGGATCGCCACTGCCGCGCGCCACCTCAACTTGGGTTTTCAAAATGGTGAGCGGGGTGCGCAGTTGATGGGCGGCATCGGCGCTAAAGCGCTCCTGCCGGGCCACCAGCTGGCGCAATCGGGCCAGCTGGCGGTTGAACGCCTGCACCAGCGGCCGGGTCTCCTGCCAGGGGAGCAAATCCGGCAAGGGGGCGAGATTGGCGGCATCGCGGCGCAGGATCTCCCGCGACAGACGCAGCATCGGGGTGAGCAGCCGTTTGAGCAACAGATAGGCGAGCAGCAGGGTGAGCACCACCAGCGCCCCCTGGGTCAGCAGGGCCGACCAGAGCAGTTGCTCCGCCAGCTGCTGGCGACCGAGCAGGGTTTCCGCCACCGTGATGCGGGCCATGCCGTTGACGCCCCCCTCGCCCACCGGTTGCAGCAGCATCACGGCGCGGATCGGCGCCTCCTGATAGAGCCCGTCATAGAAGTAGGCAAGCGCCGGATAGCGGTCGGTCAGCGGCGTGCCGTCCGGCATGGGGGGCAGGTCGTCAAAGCCGGAGATGACCCTATCGTCGATGCCGCGCACCTGATAGAAGAGGCGATCGCGCATGTTGCGCTCGAAGCTGTCGAGCACCACGTAGGGCACATCCACCCTGAGGCTGCCTTCGGCTGCCGTCAGCCGCTCGGCAACGGTGCGGGCCGAGGCGAGCAGGGTGCGATCATAGGCCGAGGTAGCCGCCGCCAACGCGCCGTAGTAGCTGTACCAGGCCGAGGCAGCCCAAAGGATCAGCAGTGGGCCACCCAGAAACAGCAGCAGTTGATGGAGCAGGGAGCGACTAATGGGAGGCCTCCGGCGCCGCTTCCAGCAGATAGCCGAGACCGCGCAGGGTGGTGATCACCACCCCGCTGCCCACCAGCTTTTTGCGCAGCCGGTGGATATAGAGATCGATGCTGTCGAGCCCTACCTCGTCATCGAGGTTGAACACCTGCTCGAACAGCTGCCCCTTGGCGACCGGCCGCCCGTGGCGGTACATCAGCGCGGTCAGCAGCGCCTGCTCACGCGGAGTCAGGGCAAGGCGGGCATCGGCCAGCAGAAAATAGCCGTCGGGGTGCAGGGTCAGACGACCCAGCCGCAGCTCGGCACCACCGCTTTCGCTGCGCCGCAGCAGGGCTCTCAGCCGGGCATCCAGCTCCCCCAGATCGAACGGCTTGGCCAGATAGTCATCGGCTCCCGCATTGAGACCGCAGATCCGCTCCTCCACCGCGCCGCGGGCGGTGAGCAGCAGTACCGGCCCCCCCTGCCCCCGACTACGCAACCGGCCGAGTACCGCCAGCCCGTCGAGCTTGGGCATCTCGATATCGAGCACCGCCAGCGCGTACTGTTCGTGGCGCAGCAGGTGGTCAGCCTGAGCCCCGTCAGCCACCCAATCCACCGCGAAACCGGCGCTGGTGAGTGCCCGCGACAGCCAGTGGGCCAGTTCGTGATTATCTTCTGCCAACAGCAAGCGCATCCCTCTCCCCTTGTTCCTAACCACGGCATTCAGCCGCACTGCTTCAACTGCATCCCTTCGTCACTGCCAGTACAGGAGAAGGTGAGATCAAGGTCACACTCCCGGCTCTTGGTCAGCGATTGAAAGGTGAATGAAAGGTTGTTGCTTTAACAATTTCGCATCACTTCGTCTATCGACGGAGTCACACCCAGGAAAAACAACGACAAGATGGAGCACACAACCATGAAGCAACGCACACGTCATGCCCTCGCCCTGCTGACCCTGCTCGGCGCCCTGCCACTGCAGGCGGCCGAAAGTGCCACGACCCCGAGCCGTACCGAATGCATCGCACCAGCCAAACCGGGCGGTGGCTTCGATCTCACCTGCAAGTTGCTGCAGGTGAGCCTGCAGGAGACCGGCACCATCGACAAGCCGATGCGGGTCACCTACATGCCGGGCGGGGTCGGCGCCGTGGCCTACAACGCCATCGTGGCCCAGCGCCCTGCCGAGGCGGGGACCGTGGTCGCCTTCTCCGGTGGCTCCCTGCTCAACCTCTCCCAGGGGAAATTTGGCCGTTACGGGGTGGACGATGTGCGCTGGCTGGCGGCGGTGGGCACCGATTACGGCATGATTGCGGTGCGCCACGATGCCCCCTATCAGAACCTCAAGGAGCTGGTGAGCGCCATGGAGCGCGATCCCAACAGCGTGGTGATCGGCGCGGGTGCCTCCATCGGCAGTCAGGACTGGATGAAGACGGCGCTGCTGGCCAAACAGGCCGGGGTTGACCCCCACAAGATGCGCTACGTCGCCTTTGAAGGGGGTGGCGAGCCGGTCACCGCGCTGCTTGGCAACCATGTGCAGGCGGTCTCCGGTGATTTGAGCGAGATGGGGCCCTATATCGGTGGCGACAAACTGCGGGTGCTGGCGGTGTTCTCTGCCGAACGGCTGCCCGGCAAGCTGGCCACCATCCCCACCGCCAAGGAGCAGGGTTATGACCTGGTGTGGCCGGTGATCCGCGGCTTCTATGTCGGCCCCAAGGTGAGCGACAGCGAATACCAGTGGTGGAAGCAGACCTTCGATCAGTTGGTGAAGACCGACACCTTCAAGGCGCAGCGGGATCTGCGCGGCCTGTTCGAGTTTGACCTCACCGGCGAGGCGCTCGACAGCTACGTCAAGGAGCAGGTGGCGCAATATCGCGAGCAGGCCAAAGCCTTCGGTCTGGCCAAATAGGAGCCGCAGCCATGAGCGATCGCATCTTCGCCGCCATCTGGCTGCTGCTCTGTCTGGCAGGCGCCGCCATCGCCTGGCAGATCCAGAGCGAATACAGCTATGAGCCGCTGGGGCCGCGCCCCTTCCCCCTCGGCATCATCGACCTGATGGCGCTCTGCGCCCTGTTGCTGCTGCGCCGCCAGCCGGACACCGTCAGCTGGCCGCCGCTGCGTACCCTGCGCCACCTCGCCATCATGGTGGTGGCGCTGGCCGGGTACGGTGCCAGCTTCGAGTGGCTGGGCTTTCCGCTGGCCACCACCCTGCTCACCTTTGTTCTGGGGCGCCTGTTTGGCGCCTCTGCCAAAGCCGCCCTGCTCTCCGGCGTTGTCGGCGGTCTGGTGCTCTATCTCGCCTTTGACCGGCTGCTGGATGTCACCCTGCCCCTCGGCGTCTGGTTCTCTTAAGGAGTCAATATGGATACCTGGATGTACCTATCCCAGGGCTTTGCGGTGGCACTCACCCCGGAGAATCTGGTGATTGCCCTGATCGGCTGCTTTGTCGGCACCGTAGTCGGTCTGCTGCCGGGCCTTGGCCCCATCAACGGGGTCGCCATCCTGTTGCCGCTGGCTTTTGCCCTGAAACTGCCCCCCGAATCGGCGCTCATTCTGCTCGCCACCGTCTACATAGGTTGCGAGTATGGCGGGCGGATCTCCTCGATCCTGCTCAACGTGCCGGGGGATGCCGCCGCCATCATGACCGCGCTGGATGGCTACCCCATGGCCCAGCAGGGCAAGGCGGGAGTGGCCCTCTCCATTTCGGCGGTCAGCTCCTTTGTCGGCTCCATGCTCGCCATCGGCGGGATCATTCTGTTCGCCCCGGCGCTGGCGCGCTGGTCCCTCGCCTTCGGCCCGGCGGAGTATTTCGCCCTGATGGTGTTCGCCATCGCCTGCCTTGGCAGCATGATGAGCCAGAACCCGCTCAAATCCTTTATGGCGGCGCTGATTGGGCTCGGGCTCGCCACCGTCGGGGTGGATGCCAACACCGGCGTCTATCGCTTCACCTTCGACAGCGTTCACCTCTCGGACGGGGTGCAGTTTATCGTGGTGGTGATTGGCCTCTTCTCGGTGAGCGAGATCCTGCTGATGCTGGAGCACACCAGTGGCGGCGGCAAGCTGGTGCGCACCACCGGACGGATGCTGTTCAACTTCAAGGAACTGGTCCATTGCACCGGCACCATGTTGCGCTCCTCCACCATCGGCTTCTTCGTCGGCATTCTGCCCGGCGCCGGTGCCACCATCGCCAGTGCCATCACCTACATGACCGAGAAGCGGCTGGCGGGGCCGAATGCCAAATTCGGCGAGGGGGACATTCGCGGCGTGGCCGCACCGGAGGCGGCCAACAACGCGTCGGCCTGCGGCTCCTTTATTCCCATGCTGACACTGGGAGTGCCGGGGTCGGGTACCACAGCGGTGATGATGGGGGCGCTGACCCTCTATAACATCACCCCCGGCCCCACTATGTTCACCGAACAGCCCGATGTGGTGTGGGGACTGATCGCCGCCCTCTTGCTGGCCAACGTCATGCTGCTGGTGATGAACATCCCCATGGTGGGGCTCTTTACCCGCATGCTCTCCATCCCGCTCTGGTTTTTGGTGCCCGCCATCGCCAGCGTCTCGGCGGTGGGAGTCTATGCGGTGCACAGCACCACCTTCGACCTGTTGCTGATGGTGGCCCTCGGGGTCTTTGGCTACCTGCTGCGCAAGATGCACTTCCCCATGTCACCGCTCATTCTGGGCTTCGTGCTGGGAGAAATGCTGGAGCAGAACCTGCGCCGCGCCCTCTCCATCAGCAATGGCGACACCGCCATCCTGTGGAGCAGCGGCATCAGCCAGACCCTGCTGGTACTGGCCATTGCAGTGATCACCCTGCCCCCGCTGGTACGCCTGCAGCGCCGCCGCAAAGCCGATCCGCTGATCCCGGACGCCCGCCCGGAGCAGGGAGCCTGATCCCCTCTGAACAGAAAGAGGCACGCCAGCAAACTGGAGTGCCGTTAACGAACAAGGGCCCCACACAGTGGGGCCCTTGTTTATGAATGGCGTGTTGATGCCATCCCGCGATTCAAGTCAGTAGGTCACTGCGCATCCGGCTGGTTGGCAGGGGCGGCCTTGATAAAGGCTTGCAACTGTTCGCAGTTGGCGACGATGCGGCGGATAGTGGGGTAATCGTCCAGGGTCATGTCGTAGCGGCGGGCGTTGTAGACCTGGGGCACCAGCATGCAGTCGGCCAGGGTCACTTCGTTGCCAACACAGTAGACACCGGCGGTGGTCATCAACAGCTGTTCGAGGGCGGTGAAGGTCTCGTCAATCCAGTGGCGATACCAGCGAGCCTCCTGCTCGTTGTTGGCCCTGAAGTGCTCTTCCAGATAGTTGAGCACCCGCAGATTGTTGAGCGGGTGAATATCACAGGCGATCATGTTGACGATCTGGCGCACCCGGGCCCGCGCGTCGGGGGAAGAGGGCATCAGGGAGTAGGCTGGATAGGTCTCGTCAAGGTACTCCATGATGGCGACCGACTGACCGATCTGCACATCGCCATCCACCAGAAACGGCACCAGCCCTTGCGGATTGATCCGGCGATAGGCCTTCTCGCTCTGCTCGCCTTGCCGCAAATTGATGGGATGCTGCTCGTAGGCGAGCCCCTTGAGCTGCAACACGATCCGTACCCGAAAACTTGCCGACGAACGCCAATAGCCAAACAACTGCAACATAATCTGTCCCTGCATCTTATCTGGGCCCGAAGCCCGGCAGGTGCTCACCACCTGCCTCCTTGTGTATCCGGCACCGGTTGAGGGCTCGTCGTGATCCGGACATATCCCGAATATCCTTGCCGCCAACCGGCGCTGGCCATCAACCTCCCTGACCGCTCGCTGGCACCACCTGTTGAGAGATGGTGCCAAACAGGTTTTGGCCAGAGCGATCTTCCATCGCGATCGACACTCTATCACCAAACTGCAAATAGGGGGTTATAGCTTGATCACAATCAAGAATTTCCAGCATGCGGCGCTCGGCGATGCAGGATGAACCGGCGCTGCGATCGTAGTTGGAGACGGTGCCCGAGCCAATGATGCAGCCCGCCCCGAGCGGTCTGGTCTTGGCGGCGTGGGCAATCAGCTCGAAGAAGTTGAAGGTCATGTCCACCCCGGCTTCGGGCGCACCAAACAGGGCACCGTTGAGGTGGGTCAGAAGCGGCAGATGCACTTTGCCATCACGCCAGTCATCGCCCAGCTCGTCCGGGGTGATGGCCACCGGCGAGAAGGCGCTCGACGGTTTGGACTGGAAGAAACCAAAGCCCTTGGCCAGCTCGCTCGGAATGAGGTTACGCAGGCTCACGTCGTTGACCAGCATCAGCAGCTTGACGTGACTGGCGGCCCCCTGCGCGCTCACCCCCATCGGCACGTCGTCGGTGATGATGGCGACTTCCGACTCGAAATCGATCCCCCACTCCTCGGAGCCCATCACAATCGGCCCGCGGGGAGCCAAAAAGCTGTCGGAGCCCCCCTGATACATCAACGGATCGTGCCAAAAGCTTTCGGGCATATCGGCACCGCGGGCCTTGCGCACCAGCTCCACATGGTTGACGTAGGCGCTGCCATCGGCCCACTGATAGGCACGCGGCAGCGGAGAGAGGCAAGACGCTTCATCAAAGGGGAACGCCTCGGCCACACGGCCCTCGTTAAGCTGCTGATAGACAACCTCCAGCCTGGGGGCAACCTCGGCCCACTCATCGAGGGCGGCCTGCAAAGTCGGGGCAATCTCTCTCACCCGCACCGCTCGGGCCAGATCCCTGCTCACAACCACCAAAGCGCCATCGCGCTTGCCATTGTTCAATGTTGCCAATTTCATAAGCGATTCCTTATTTGCCGGCAGCAGCGTCCGGTCGCTGCCAGCTGGAGACATACCGGGTGTTCTCGATCCCTTCGCACAGACTGCCGACGTTCAGCGCATCGCGGGTATCGAGCATCACCGCCACCTCGTCGGTGAACTTCTTGGCATAGGCCTGCCCTGCCGTAAACGCCTTGGGATGGGGGCCGTGGGTGAAACCGGCGGGATGGAAGGTGACCATGCCCCGCTCGATATTGTCTCGGCTGAAGAAGTCCCCTGCATGGTAGAAGAGCACTTCGTCGTAATCGTCATTGCTGTGATAGAAGGGCACCTTGAGGGCGCCGGGATCGCTCTCGATGGGGCGCGGTACGAAGGTACAGATAACAAAGCGGCTCGCCACAAAGGTCGAATGAGCCGATGGCGGCAGATGGTAGCGGTGGCTCATCAGCGGGCGGATATCCCGCCAGTTGAGGCGCACCACGCACAAGTCGCCGTGCCACCCTTGTGCATCCAGCGGGTTGAAGGGCCAGGTGATGACCGACACCTGATCGTGGCGCTTCACCTGCAGCGACCAGGGATTCTCATCCTGCTGGGCCAAAAAGCGCTCGTTGATGGCGGGCACATCCAGCGCCGCCGGGTCGAAGATGGCGTGATTGCCCACCAGCCCCTTGTCCGGTAGCTGATAGCTGTCGTTGGTCGCCTCGATCATCAGGATGAACATGGGCGCAGTCGGCTCGATGCGCCACATGGTGCCACGGGGGATCACCACATAGTCGCCGTCCCGCAGGCTCAGGTGGCCGTAGTCGCAGAAGAACTCACCGCCCCCCTCGTGGATAAAGAGCAGCTCGTCGCCGTCGGCGTTGCGCACCAGAAACGGCATCGCCTCGGAGAGCCGCCAGATGCGATAGCGGCAGTGGGGGTTGCTGAGAATGTCGGGAGCCACCCAAGGGGAGAGGGAACTCACCTCATCCTGCAGGGCATTGAGGTCAAACAGCCGTGGCCGCAGCGGCCCCTCCCAACTGCTCCAGTCGGTGGGGGCATGCTTGTGGTGCATGTGGGTGGCGGGGCCGAAAAAGCCGCTGCGCCCCAGCTCGCGCTCATAGATGGCCTGTTCCGGCAGATCGGCATGGGCCTGTCGGGAGTGGGTCCCCTCCCGATGGGGGAAGTTAATCCAGTTACGCATCGCTCGCTCCCTCTTTGCGGGCACCCTTCTCATCCTCGCCGCCATCCAGCACGCCGCGGCGGATCTGGTCCAGCTCGATCGATTCAAACAGCGCCTTGAAATTGCCCTCGCCAAACCCTTCGTTACCCTTGCGCTGGATGATCTCGAAGAAGACCGGGCCTATCACGGTATCGGTGAAGATCTGCAACAGGATGCCATCCTTGGTGGGGGAGCCGTCGATGAGGATACGCAGCTCTTTCAGGGCCGCCAGATCCTCCTGATGTCCCTCGACCCGGCTATTCACCTTCTCGTAATAGGTATCGGGCGTCGGCATAAAGCCGGTACCGCGGCTGCGCAGGGTGCGGATGGTGTGGTAGATATCGCTGGAGGCCATGGCGATGTGCTGGATCCCCTCCCCTTTGTACTGACGCAGGTACTCCTCGATCTGGGACTTGTCATCCGCCGACTCGTTGATGGGGATGCGGATCTTGCCGCAGGGGGCAGTCATGGCGCGTGAATGCAGCCCGGTCAGCTTGCCCTCGATATCGAAGTAGCGAATTTCACGGAAGTTGCCGATCCGCTCGTAGAAATTGGACCAGACATCCATATTGCCGCGATGGACGTTGTGGGTCAGGTGATCGATCTCCATAAGACCGGCATCCACCTCTGCCATCCGGGCCTGCCAGTCAGGGTAGAAAACAAAATCCACGTCATAGATGGAGCCCTTGTCGCCATAACGGTCGACAAAGGAGAGCGTACTCTCGCCGATACCGTAGATGGCGGGAATATTGAGCTCCATCGGGCCAATCTTGCCGACAAAGGGCTTGGCCCCCTTGGCGATGGCGTACTGCTGGGCTTTGCCCGCATCGCTCACCCGAAATGCCATGCCGCAAACGCTCGGCCCGTGCAGGCTGGCAAACTGCTCCGCCTGGGAGTGAGGCTCGGCATTGACCACAAAATTGATATCCCCCTGCCGGTAGAGCCAGCACTGCTTGTGTTTGTGCTTGGCGACCTCGGCAAACCCGAGCGAAACGAACAAGCTCTTGAGGGCGGCAATCCCTTTGGCATCGGGGGCCGTGTACTCGACAAACTCGAAACCGTCAGTGCCTAACGGATTGATGGTATGGGTGGCGGAAGAGGTGGCATTCATCGGGCGCTCCTTGCTCTTGATTCGGTTAAAACGGATTGCAGCACCCAGCGGCGCGGCAAGTGTTAACAACTTGTTTCATTAGAAGCAGGGCATAGCAGGAAGAGAAGAGGCGGGTTGCAGATAGTTTTTCGCAGCTGGCAGCAAAAGATGTAAATAGATTGTGACAATGAAGCCACAACCTTGCGGATCAAACGCTGACGACCCGCAGGACTGTCAGCTTTGGCTTACAGTTGCCAGTTTTTGACCAGCAGATGGGGCAAGCGGGCCCGGGCTTTTTGCAGTCGCGTGGGCGTCGGATTGATCAACCACGCCTCTTTCCCCAACCCCAGCAGCGGCAGATCGTACAGGCTGTCGCTCAAGGTCAGCTCGGTATCAAGGGTGCAGATCTCCGGCAGCAGCTTGTGCTGGCCGTGGCAATAGAAGCGCGGCATCAGGCCGCCTAACCGGTAGTGCATCTGCGAGCCAATAATCCGGTGGGGCAACTGGCCGGGCAGTTGATGATAGAGCTGGGCTCGCACCAGCGCGCAGGGGCTGGCGGAGATCACCCAGCAGCGCGCCCCCTCGTTTTGCAGCAATTCGCGAGCCTGACGATACAGCCCCGGCCTGGTGCGGCAATAGGCACGCACCAGCTTGCGCCAGCCCAAAGGGGAAAGCCCCAACGTGATGGCCCACCAGATAAGGGAGATACCGCGCCGCCGCTGGCTGGGTAGCAGCTGACTTGGCAACAAATAGACCAACCCACCCAGCGCAATCACTGGCAACAGCAGCAGCGGCCAGATCCGGCGGCGCAGGATATAGCGCAGCAGACCGGCGTGGCTGTCGCCGGGGGCCAGGGTGTCGTCAAAGTCGGCCAGGATCCAGCGCGGCGCACGTCCGTCAGGATCACGCTCTTTCGCTGAATGGATAATGGCGTCAGGCGCTGGGCACAAGGGTGGCGATCGCAGCTGTCAGCTCAGGAGTGACAAACTCGCGCCCCTGCGTGGGGGGACAGACAAAATCGAACGGTTCCCCCGTCAGCGTAAAACTCAGTCGCCAGGCGTGCAGATAGCCGCGATCGGCTGGCGTACCGCCATAGCGCTCATCCCCGAGAATGGGGGCGCCGATGCTTTTGAGGGCAACCCGGATCTGGTGGGTCTTGCCGGTCTGGGGCTTGATGCGATAGAGCCGCAGCCCCTCGCGCACCGACACCGAATCAAACCAGCTGATGGCGGGATTATCCAGCGTGCGCGCCAGCATCCAGCTGCCACCGCGCCCCTTTTGCATATCCCCCTTCACCCAGCCCTGCTTCTTCTTCGGTTTACGATCGGAGAGCGCCAGATACTGCTTGCTCACCTCACGGGCCGCAAAAGCCATGCTCAGCTCGCGATTCGCCTCCGTGGTGCGGGCCAGCAGCACCAGCCCGGAGGTCATCTTGTCGAGCCGGTGCACCGGATAGAGGGTGAGCCCGGTATCGGCCTTCACACGATTGACCAGTCCCGGATTGACCGACTCCCCGTCGCCCTTCTCGTCATGCATGCCGATGCCGGGCTGCTTGTCGATAACCAGAAAAGCGGGATGCTCAAACAATATCCGGTACATAAAACCTCGGGAACTGGGGGATAAGGCACGCAGCCAGCGGCTGGCGGCGCTCGGGAGTGCTGCATTCTCCCTGCTCGTCCGCCATTTGGCAAACCGGGCGGGCAGCGGATAAAGATAAAAAATGGCTCCGCCTGCAACAGGCGGAGCCATTTTCGCTCATCTTGGCAGCTCAACCCTTACACATTGCGCGGACGCAGGTGAGCGTGCCAGCGCGCTTCCCACTTCTTGAACAGCCAGACGATGACAAAGGTGAGCAGCATATAGAGCAGCCCTGCTGTCAAAAACGCCTCGAACGGACTGTAGTAGCGAGAGTTGATGATCCGCGCCGCGCCGGTCAGATCGACGATGGTGATGATGCCCGCCACCGCCGAGCCTTGCAGCATGAAGATCACCTCGTTGCTGTAAGCCGGCAGTGCCCGACGAAACGAGTTGGGCAAAATGATCCGGGTCAGGGTCTGCCAGCGGGTCATGCCAAAGGCGTTGGCAGCCTCAATCTGGCCGCGCGGCATATTGTGTACCGCCCCGCGCACGATCTCGGCGGTATAAGCGGCGGTATTGAGGGTGAAAGCCAGCAGCGCACAGAACCAGGCTTCGGAGAAGAGCGACCAGGCGGCACTGTTCTTCAGCCACTCCCACTGGGCGGCGCCGTAGTAGATGATAAAGAGCTGCACCAGCAGCGGGGTGCCGCGAAAGAAGTAGATATAGGCCCAGATTGGCCCCTTGATCAGCCAGTTGCGGCTGTTGCGCAGGATGCCCATGGGCACCGCCAGCATCAACCCAAGGATCAGAGAGAGGGCCACCAGCCAGACGGTGGTATAGAGCCCCTCCCAATAGGTGGGCCACTCTTTGAGAATGATTGAGAAATCCATGGCTTACCTCGTCTTGATGGCATAGTGACGCTCGGCCCACTTGAGCGCCGAGGTGGAGACTGCGGTGAAGATCAGGAAGATCAGCGCCACCGCCATGTAGAAGGTGAAGGGTTGCTGGGTTGAGCCCGCCGCCAGCGAGGCTTTGCGCACCATGTCATCAAGGCCGATGATGGAGACCAGCGCGGTGGTTTTCAGCAGCACCAGCCAGTTGTTGCCAAACCCGGGCAGAGCGTGGCGCATCATCTGGGGGAAGAGGATCCGCACAAACACCTGGGTTGCCCGCATGCCAAAAGCTCGTGCGGCCTCCAGCTCACCTTTGTCCACCGCAAGAATGGCGCCGCGAAAGGTCTCGGTCATGTAGGCGCCGAAGATAAAACCGATGGTCGCGACACCGGCCACAAAGGGGCTGATGTCGATATAGTCCGGCAGCAGGGAGACCCACTCCTGATTGGGATTGCTCTCCAGTAACCAGCTGTTGTAAGTCTCATTGACCCAGGTGCAGATGCCGTTGATCAGCACCTGGCCGCCAAAGAAGAGCAGCATCATCAGCACCAGATCGGGGATGCCGCGAATGATGGTGGTGTAGCCGGTGGCGATGGCCCGGGCCCACTTGTAGGGAGAGAGTTTGGCCAGCGCCCCCAGCATCCCCAGCAGCAACGCCAGCAGCAGGGAGGCCAGCGCCACTTCCAGGGTGACCCAGGCGCCCTCCAGCAGCGAGCCTTCGTATCCTTTCAAATCAAACATATGCAGCTCCATCGCCACTGAATCTTCACGCACCTGCTAGCCAGAAGGCTCCATAGCAGTTCGAATGAAATATGTGCAGCTCCATTGCAATCAATGCGGGCCCGTAAACTCCCTCAGGGAGGTGACGGGCCCGATGACTACTGACGGGATCAACCTGTCGTTACTTGTCGTAGACGTCTTTGGACTTACTCGCCGTATACGTCGAACTCGAAGTACTTGTCGTTGATTTCCTTGTACTTGCCGTTGGCACGCAGCGCCAGAATGGCGGCGTTGAATTTCTCTTTCAGATCCTTGTCAGCCTTGCGCACCGCAATACCGGCACCCTCGCCAAACCACTTGGGATCGGTCAGTTTCGGGCCGACGAATTCGAAGGCATCACCGCCCTCTTTCTTCAACAGACCGTCGGTGATGGCGGCAGAGTCGGCCAGCACATAGTCCACACGACCGGATTTCAGATCGAGATAGGCTTCATCGGCCGTGCCGTAACGCTTGATGGTGGCATTGGGGAAGTTGTCGGTAATAAAGGTATCCATGGAGGTCGCACGCTGCACCGCGACGGACTTGCCTTCCATAAAGGCTTTGTCGAGCTGCACATCAGTGCCCTTCTTGGCGGCGAAGCGAGCCGGAATGTGCTGGTACTTCTGGGTGAAGTCCACCTTCTTCTTGCGCTCTTCGGTGATGTCCATGGTAGCGATGATGGCGTCAAACTTGCGCGACAGCAGCGCCGGAATAATGCCGTCCCAGTCCTGCTTGACCAGGGTACACTTCACTTTCATCTCTTCGCACAGGGCGTTGGCGATGTCGATATCAAAACCTTTCACCTCGCCACTGGGCTCGGTCCAGGAGAAGGGGGGATAGGCACCCTCAACCCCGATCCGGACCTCTTTCCACTCCTTGGCCATCAGGCTACCGGAAGCGAGGGCAGTAACTACGGCTGTCGCCAGCATCAGCTTGTTCATGTATCTCTCCTTGATAAAACAGTTGATTGGGTAACCAGGCATCCCGCCATCAGTAGATGGAGGAGATGAATTGCTTGAACCGCTCGGATTTGGGATGGGCGAAAATCTCCTTGGGGTTGCCCTCCTCTTCCACCCGCCCCTGATGCAGAAACATCACCTTGTTCGATACATCCCGGGCAAACGACATCTCGTGGGTCACCACCAGCATGGTGCGCCCCTCTTCAGCCAGCTCGCGCATCAGGCCAAGCACCTCCCCCACCAGCTCGGGATCCAGCGCCGAGGTGGGTTCATCGAACAGCATCACCTCGGGCTCTACCGCCAGCGCACGGGCAATGGCGGCCCGCTGCTGCTGACCACCGGAGAGGTGGCCGGGATAGTAGTCACGCCGCTCCCAGAGTCCAACCCGGTTGAGCAGTTGCTCTGCCTTGGCCAGTGCTTCGGCGCGAGGCACCTTGAGCACCTGGATCGGCACTTCGATGATGTTCTGCATGATGGTCATGTGTGACCAGAGATTGAAACTTTGAAACACCATGGCCAGCCGGCTGCGGATCCGCTCCACCTGACGCATATCCTCGGGCAACCGCTCGCCAGCGCGGCTGGTTTTCATCCGGATCAGCTCGCCATGGAGCGAGACGGTGCCGGATGAGGGGGTTTCGAGCAGATTGATACAGCGAAGAAAGGTCGACTTCCCCGAGCCGGAGGAGCCGATAAGGGAGATCACATCCCCCTTGTGGGCGGTCATGTCGATGCCCTTGAGCACTTCGTGGGTGCCAAAATATTTGTGCAGATCACGTACTTCCAGTGCGGCAACGTCGCTCATCCATTACAACCTTGTCTGTCCCTAGACGCCGCAGGGGGCGTGACTCAACCATCGTCCATTTAACAAAAAGTTAACCGATGGCAACCTTCAGCGAAAATATCACCCGGATAGTGAAAAAACAATACAGAACGAGGGTCTTCAGGGGATTAGCTCTATTTTTATTCGCTCTTTGCGTATTTTTCAGCACTTTGTTTGCATAAACAGCCGTTTCAATGGCTATTCCGATACCGCCTTTTTATACCCCAATCATATCAGTGGCAAGAGAAAAGCGTGATGTGTCCCAAACCGGCACCAAAATGGCTTTATGCACCCCCTTGCCGAGCGAAATATCGGCACCCCGATTGGATTAACTTGATTTCATTGGTGCACTCGGGCTCGCACAGAACCTTATCAAACAGAGAGGTTGTGGCAAAAAAGTAACAATCTGCCCTCAAAAGGGCTGTTTTCGGCCATGAAAGCGATAGATATGTGACACAGAGCCAATAAGTAATGATAAGGTGGTGTTTTTATCAGTTTTTGTGATCGAGGCCTCGATGCTGCTCAATGTGTTGCTGATCCTGTTGCCACTGGCAATCGGCTATCTGGTTCCCCTCTCCTCTGCCCGACTGATCAAGCTGGTCAACCAGAGTCTGGGCAAGATGGTCTACCTCATTCTGTTTCTGATGGGGCTCGGGCTTGCCTATGTGGAGAACCTGGGCAGTAATCTGGCGGTGATCTTCAAGGTCGCCGGGGTGATGCTGACCGCGATCACGCTCTGCAACCTGCTGGCCCTCTGGTGGCTCGACAAACGCACGCCGCCGACCCATGAGGCGAGCGATGCCAAGATGCCGGGCAAGTTGCACCTGTTGTGGGAATCCCTGCAGCTCTGCTTTGTGGTGCTCGGCGGTGTGCTGCTGGGTCTACTGGTGGATCTGCGCGCACTGCCCATCGACAAGTGGAGCGAGTGGGCCCTGATGCTGCTGCTGTTTCTCATCGGGGTGCAGATGCGCAACTCCGGCATGCGGCTGCGCCAGATCCTGCTCAACCCCTGGGGGATGAAGATAGCCGCCACCGTCATCCTCAGCAGCTGGCTGGGCAGCCTGCTGGCGGCCCAATTGCTGGGCATGCCCTTTGCCCATGGTCTGGCGATGAGCTCGAGCTTCGGCTGGTATTCGCTCTCCGGCATTCTGGTGGCCGACAAACTGGGGCCGGTGCTCGGTTCTGCTGCCTTTATCAACGATCTTGGGCGTGAGCTTATCGCCATTCTGATCATCCCGGTCCTGATGCGACGCCACCCCTCGGCAGCCATCGGTTATGGCGGCGCCACGGCGCTGGACTTCACCCTGCCGGTCATCCAGAAATCAGGGGGCATTCAGGTGGTGCCGGTGGCCATTGTCTCCGGCTTTATCCTGAGCCTGCTCGGCCCCATCCTGATCCTCGGGTTTCTGGCGCTCTAAGCCTGATTCCCACATTGCAGATAAAAAAGCCCGACCTTGTTGTCGGGCTTTTGCTGTTTGGAGCCACCACGCACTCGCACTGGCTGCGATATTGCCCGCAGCCTTATTCGCGCCACAGGCCGCCGCTCATCACCCTTTCGATAGCAAACGTCCGGTCGTGCACCAGCAGCAGATCCGCATCCTGCCCGACCCCGATACGGCCCTTGCTGCCAAGCCCCAGCGCCTGTGCCGGATTGCTCGTCACCGCGGCCAACGCCCTCTCCAGCGAGACACCGAGCCGGGTCGCGCGCACGCACTGCAGCCACAGGCTGACAATCTGACCACAGCGCATCTCGATTAGCCGCCCCTCGCCATCAAAGCGCGGCAGGCTGGCGTTGGCATCCGAGCTGAAGGTGATGCGCTCGGCAGGCACATTGGCGGCCAGCAGCTCGACGAGTGCATCGGCGGCAAGCCGCTCGCCATCCTCCAGCAGATCGGGAAAGCTCGAGGTGGTGAGATCTACCCAGCCTCCCGCCTTGCCCCACTCGATGGCCTCGGCAAAGAGCCAGGGGTTGCGGTTGCAGTGAGTGGGATAGAGCTGGCGCAGCGGAATGTCGGTCTTATCGCGCAGGGCCCGCAGGGGCGCCAATGCCCCCTTGCCATCCCCGACATGGAAGAAGCTGACCCCGCTCTTGCCCGCAAGCAGCCCGGCCACCCGCGCCTCGCTGGCAAGCCTGGCCAGCTCGTCGTGGGTCGGCGCACTGGATCTGTGGTCACTGATGGCCACCTCCCCCACCCCCAATACCTCGGGGATCAGGATGATGTCCGACTCCACCGTGCCGGTCAGGGTCTTGACCGGCAGATGGTAAGAGCCGGTATACATAAAGGCGCTCACCCCGGCGGCGCGAAACTCTCGCACCTTGCCGAGCACCTGCGCAGGAGTGCGGGTCAGGCTGTCGGTGCCAAGCGCTGCCACCAGGGTAGTTACACCTGCCTTGAGCGCCTCGCTCGCCGCCAGCTCCGGGGTGCGAAAGGCAAAGCCCCCCTCACCACCACCGCCAGTAATATGGGCCAGCGGATCCACCAGCCCGGGTACCAGATAGCGGCCACGACCATCGACCCGATGCAGCGGCCAGTTTGTGGGCACCGTCAACCCCTTGCCCATCCAGGCGATACGGCCATCAGCCACCAGCAGATCCTGCTGGCCAAGGTGGGTAGGGCTGAAGATCTCGGCCCCCTCGATCAGGGTCAACATGGCGATCCTCCTTGCACGATTGTCGCTTGCCCAATGAAAAGAGAGGGAGCAAGCTCCCTCCCCCCGTCAACCACCATATATATCGTACTTGAAGTACTTCTGGTTGATCTGCTGATAGGTACCATTGGCACGCAGGGCCTTGATCGCCTCGTCCAGCTTGCCCTTGAGCTCCTTATCGCTCTTGCGCACGGCGATCCCCATCCCATCACCAAACCACTGGCGATCGGTCAGGGCAGGCCCCACATAGTCGAACTTGTCGCCCCCCTCTTTGCCAAGGAGCCCCTGCTCAATGGCAGAGGCATCGGCCAGCAGGGCCAGCACCCGACCCGCCTTCAGATCGAGATAGGCCTCATCGGCATTGCCGTAACGGACGATGGTGACATTCGAGCCAAAATTGTCGGTCAGGTACTTATCGTGGGTGGTGGCCCGCTGCACCCCGATGCGCTTGCCCGCCATGCCTTCCGGGGTCAGCGTCAGCTCGGTCCCCTTGGCCGCCACAAAGCGATTGGGAATATGGGCATATTTCTCGGTGAAATCGACCTTCTGGCGCCGCTCGTCGGTGATCGACATGGCGGCGATGATGGCGTCGTATTTGCGCGACAGCAGGGCCGGGATCATGCCGTCCCAATCCTGCGCCACCAACTCGCACTTGACCGCCATCTGCTTACAAAGGGCGTTGGCGAGATCAATATCAAACCCCTTGATCTCGCCCGACGCATCGGTCCAGGAGAAGGGCGGGTAGGCCCCCTCCACCCCGAAGCGCACGGTTTTCCACTCCTTGGCCATGGCGGGGGTGGCCAGCAGGCTGGCAACAAACAGGGCTGAGAGGGTCAGTCTGATCTTCATCATGTGTACTCCATTACATAAAAAGCGCACAAGCGCGGACAAGGCACCGCAGGCAAATGCATGCGATGACCAAAAGCGGCAAAATCTGGATGAGCGAGATCACGCCCGAGCGGGCGTCAGTGAACTGCTCCAGAGGTTCGATCTATTCGTCGAACCACTCGGAGAGATAGAAAGGCTTGAAGTAGAAGGCCAGAAAAAAGCCTCTGGCTTTGCGCATCATGGTGGTTTGTCGCGTCCTGTGACAAAGATGGCATCACCTTAGCACGCCCGAATTTTGCCCGGCAAGAGGCAGCCACCTGGCAGTAGCAAAATCCCGATCATGGTCAAGGCAGGCGGGATCCGTTAGGCTCGAAGCACCTTGCCATCCCATAACAGACCCACAGCGACCGATGAATTTTCTGGCCCATCTCCATCTGGCTGCCCACACCCGAAGCTCCCTCACCGGCAATCTGCTCGGCGATTTCGTCAAAGGCACGCTGCCCACGGGGCTTGCCGCCCACTTCGATGAGGGGATCTGGCTGCACCGCAAAATTGACGCCTTCACCGACGGCCACCCCGAGCACAAGGCGGCCGTCGCCTGTTTCGAGGCCCCCTGGCGCCGCTTTGGCGGCATAGTGGTGGATATGATCTACGACCACTGGCTGAGCCAGCACTGGGGGCTGTTCAGTACCGAGCCCCTTCCCCGCTTCCTGCAACGCAGTTATGACCAGCTATTGGCGGATCACCCACGCCTGCCGGATGGACTGCCACTCCCCCTCAAACGGATGGCCGAGCAGAACTGGATCGCCTCCTACCGCCACAGGGAGGGGCTGGGGCAAGCCCTTAACGGCATCGGCCGCCGACTGCGCCGCCCGGTACAACTGGGAGAGGCGCTGCTGGCCCTCGATGAATCGCAGTGGCAAACATGCGAGGCGGGATTTCTGCGCTTCTATCCCCAGCTGATGGACTTTAGCCAGCAGCAGCTGGCCCAATATCGGGCAGCCCAAGGGCACAGTGATCCCTCTGGATAGAGCTGCTTCCCCATAAAAAACGCCCCTTGCGGGGCGTTTGTCATCAGTTGGCTTCGTCTTTCTTTTTGCGAATGCTTAAGCCCAGCTCCCGACCACGCAGTCGGGCGTAATAGATGGTGCCGACAAAGGCGAGAGTGGTGAAGACCAGCTCCACCACAGCCAGCCACCGCTCCCCCTCATCCGTGGTGATCAGGGTGAGGGCATGGAGGAAATAGGGCATCAACACGAAGTTGCCCCAGGCGTGGGTGTAGGGGTTGCCCTGCACTATCCCCTTGAGCGGAAACAGCAGCGGCACCGTCCAGATCACCGGCAGCAGCCAGGGGTTGAGGTCCGGATGGGGTGACAGCCACAGATGCCAGAGGATGACCCAGCCCAGCAGACCGAAGAAGCCGACCAGGGTCAGCCAACGTGCGAAGCGGGTGCTCACTTGAGGATCTCCAGCACCTGCTCAGGCGGGCGACCAATGCGGGCCTGACCATTCTTGATGACGATGGGACGCTCGATCAGCTTGGGATGCTGGTGCATGGCGCGAATGAGGACATCACCGCTGACATCGGCCAATCCCAGCTCCTTATAGAGATCCTCCTTGGTGCGCATCAGCTGGCGGGGATCGCTAAAGCCGAGCAGAGCAAGCAGGTTGCGGATCTCATCTTCGCTCGGGGCCTGCTCCAGATAGAGCACCACATCAGGGGCGATCCCGTGCTGTTCCAGCAGGGCCAGGGTTTCGCGACTCTTGGAGCAGCGCGGATTGTGGTAGATTTGGGTCTCGCTCATGGTAACTCCCTGATTAATCGCAAGATGGGACTAGAAACGGCGCTATTGTAGGGGAAAGTGATGGTCAGGGTAAGCGGCAGTGGAAAGGAATTGAAACGAATTTGTTGGCTGATTGTGGCGGGCCTGCTGGGCGCCTGCACACCCGCCCCCGAATTTACCGATGCCACAGGGCAGTCGGTCAGCCTGCGCCACTTTGCCGGCAAGCCGCTCCTGGTCAACTACTTCGCCCCTTGGTGCGCCCCCTGCCTGCGCGAGATGCCGCGCCTCAACGCGCTGGCTGCCGAAGGCGAGATCGCCGTGGTGGCCATCAACTACGACCCGACCACGCCAGCAGAGCTGGACAAGCTGGCTGCGCAGTATCACATCAAGGTACCGCTCCTTATTGCCAATGAAGATGCCAGGCTCCCCTTCCCTCGCCCAAGCGGCCTGCCCACCAGCTATCTGCTCGATAGCGAGGGCAAGCTCAAGCAGACGCTGGTCGGCGAGCTCGACCAGCAGCAGATCGAGATGCTCAAAGCGACCGCCAGCAGCATGAGTCACTAGCCCATCGCTGCTATCACCGTCCCCCACATCAACGCCACCGCCATAAACAACAAGGGCGCACCGTGGTGCGCCCTTGTTTGATAGGTCAATGCCAGGTTTCGTTAGCCCTTGAGGCTATCGAGATCCTTCTTGGCCCTCTCCAGCTCGGTGATGCGCGCCTCCAGACGAGCCAGGGTCATCCGATCGCTGGTGGTACCGCGTGCCACGATCAGCTCGTCGATGGCCGCCTGATAATCCCCGCGCAGTGCGAGCATCTCGGCCCGCGCCATATGCAGCTCGGTCATTCTGCCCGCCTTGCGATAGGCATCGGCCAGCAGGTTCCAGGCCAGATTGTTCTCCTCATGGGAGCGGGCATAAGGGTCGAGGATGGCGATGGACTTCTTGTAGTTGCCGCTCTCGAGGTAGGCGTTGCCGAGGTTGACCACCACCACTTCGTTATCCGGCATCCGGCTGCGGAACTTCTCGAGGCGCGCGATGGCCTGGGCACTGCGCCCCTTGGCCAGATCGATGTCGGTCTGGGCATCGACGATAAAGAGATCTTCCGGATGACGGGCCGCCAGCTCCTGCATCAAGGTATCCGCCTCGTCGGTGCGCTTGAGCTGGATCAGCGCCAGCGCCTTGCCATAGATGGCGGCATCCTTGAGCGGGTAATCCCCCTTCTGGATCCGGCTATCGAAGTAGCTCAGCAGCCCTTGAGGCGTATCGGTACCAAAACGCACCTGAATCCGCACCTTGGCCAGCCAGAAGTCGAGGCTGGGCGGCAAGTCGCGGCGACCATAGCTGCCCGCCCGAGCGCGTGCCTCACTGATCCGGGTCTCCGGCAGCGGGTGAGTGAGCAGCATTTCCGGCGGCTTGCTGGCATAGCGATACTCGGCAGCCAGTTTCTGGAAGAAGTTGGCCATCCCCATGGGATCGAAACCGGCATCATAAAGCGTCTTCATGCCGATCCGGTCCGCTTCGTATTCGTTGTCGCGGGTGTAGTTGATGGCAGACTGCATGGAGAGACCGAGCGTGGTCTGCAACGCAGCGATCCCGGCGGTCGGGTTGATCACCGCCAGCGCAATGGAGCCCACCAGACCGGCCAGGGTCACCGCCGAGCTGCTCGCCTGCGCCTCCATATAACGGGCGATGTGGCGCTGGGTCACGTGGGTGATTTCGTGGGCCAGTACCGAGGCCAGCTCGCTCTCGCTGTCGGCGTAGAGGAAGAGGCCGGTGTGCACCTTGACTCGCCCGCCGAGGAAGGCGGCCGCGTTGATGCTGGGATCATTGATGAGGAAGAAGGTAAACGGGAAACGCACCCCATCGGCGTTGGTCAGCAGTCGCTGACCCAGATCGTCAATGTACTGGCTCAGCACCGGATCATCGATGATCGGCAGACCCGCACGGGCAAAGCGCATAAAAGCGTTGCCGTAACGCACTTCCTGCTCGATGGGCAGGGCAGCAACCCCGGCCGTGCCGATGTCGGGAAGCTGATTGTTGGCCTCGGCATGAAACGTGGCGCCCATCAGGGAAGCCAGCAGGGGAAGCGATGCCATCAGGGGGGAAAAACGTGCCACGTTATCTCTATCTCCATCAGAAAGGGCCTCGGCAGAATACCCTTGCCCATCAAGGGCTACAAGCGTTGTTTCATGCTCTTATCACGGCCATAATAGCGGCCACCTGCCTGATGGAGCCCCCATGGAAATTCTCGACCTGACCCCCTGGCGTTGCCCCGAGCCGCTGATCCGGCTCAAGCTCTGGTTAAGGGGGGCCAAAAGCGGTCAAACCGTCACCATCCGGCTGGCCGATGCGGGCTCCCGGCAGGATATTCCGGCCTATCTGCACCGTCAGGGCCACCATGTCGAGGTGCAGCAAGAAGCGGACAAAACCCTCTCTTTGCAGTTGGTTGTCGGGGCGAAACAACCATCTTGAGCCCCAGTGATGTAAGGATGCCGTCATGTTAGAAGTATTGAAGCGCTGGTATCAGACCCGTTTTTCCGATCCCGATGCCGTTACCCTTTTTCTGTTGCTGGTGTTCTGCTTCACCATCATCTGGCTGTTTGGCGATCTGCTGGCCCCCCTGCTGGTGGCGCTGGTAATGGCCTATCTGCTGGAGTGGCCGGTCGCCCGGCTGCAAAAAGCGGGGCTGTCGCGCACCCTGGCCACCAGCGTCATTCTGATCCTCTTTATTGCGGTAGCAGTGGCCTCCTTGCTGGGTCTTATCCCGACGCTGGTCAGTCAGGGGATCAATCTGGCCAAAGAGGCGCCGGCCATGCTGACCCACGCTCAGGATTATGTGCGCACCCTGCCGGACAAATACCCCGAGCTCATCGACGTCAGTCTGGTGGAGACCGTCATCGACAATATTCGCCAGCGCATCCTCAGTGGCGGCGAGCATCTGGTGAGCGCCTCCCTCAGTTCGCTGGTCAACGTGGTCGCCATCATGATCTACCTCATTCTGGTGCCGCTGATGGTCTTCTTTATGCTCAAAGACAAGCGGGTACTGATGGGCAGCCTGCGCCGCTTCCTGCCGCGCAACCGCACCCTGGTCAACCGGGTGTGGGTCGAGATGAACAACCAGATCATCAACTACATCCGCGGCAAGGTGATCGAGATCCTTATCGTCGGCATCGCCACCTATGTTCCCTTCGCCCTGATGGGACTGCGCTACTCGGTGCTGCTGGCTGTCGCGGTCGGCTTCTCGGTGCTGATCCCCTATATCGGCGCTGCCGTGGTGACCGTACCGGTAGCCATGGTCGCCCTGTTCCAGTGGGGGCTCACCCCCGAGTTCGCCTGGCTGATGGTAGCTTATCTGGTCATTCAGGCCCTCGATGGCAACCTGCTGGTACCGGTGCTCTTCTCGGAAGCGGTCAACCTCCATCCGGTGGCCATCATCATCGCCGTGCTGGTCTTCGGCGGCTTGTGGGGATTCTGGGGAGTCTTCTTCGCCATTCCCCTCGCCACCCTGGTCAAGGCGGTGATCAATGCCTGGCCAAAACGCGAAGAGATGCCCAGTGCCGCAAAATAACCTGCTTCCCCTTCAATCGTGACAACGGAGTGTCCATGACCTTTTTTCGTCAAATCAGAGCGGCAGGGCTGACGGCCCTGCTCCTCGCTGCCGCCCTGCCAGCGCGTGCCGATATCGATCTTGGCGCCATGGATCTGCTCACCAGCGACAGCCCTACCAGCCCGGTGCCACAGGGCTTTGTCGCCGGAGCGGCGCTCATCGGGGGACAGGCCCGTTATGAAGCACAGGACAACGCCCTCTACGCCATTCCGGGCTTTATCTACTTCGGCGACGACTTTATGTTTCTGGGAGATCGGGCCCGCTACTATTTCCACAAGGATGAGAACGTGGCCCTCTACGGCTATGGCCGGGTCCGTTTTGGCAATCTGGATCCCGAGGACTCGCCTGCTTTCAGTGGTATGGAGCAGCGAAAATGGCAGCTGGAAGGCGGGATCGGTGGCAACATCATCACCCCCTATGCCCTGCTGACCGTGCGTGCCAACAGCGATGTCACCGGCCGCAGCAAGGGACAGGAGCTGCTGCTGTGGGCCGACTTCCCCATCCTGCGCGACAACCTGCTGATCATGCCCGGCATGGGACTGATGCTGCGCAGCAACAAGATGGCCAACTACTACTTCGGCGGTATCTCCGAGAGCGAGGCAACCGCCCAGCGGCCTGCCTGGGATACCGCTACCACCCTCTCCCCGATGGCGGCCCTCATCACCAGTTACCGCTTCAGCCCCAACTGGATTGGCATGTTTGCCATGAACTACGAATGGTATGATCGGGACATCAAAAACAGTCCCATCGTCCAGCACGATGGCGAGCTCTATGCGGGTTTTGCGCTGGGCTATATCTGGTAACGGTTATGAGTCTTGAACCGTGAGACACGACCAAACAAAAGGGAGCCCTCGGCTCCCTTTTTCACGGCCATCATCAGGCTGGTCGTACAGCCTGCTCAAGCTGCCCATTCAGGCTTACAGCGTCGCCAGAAAATCGGCCAGTTGCTGATTGACGAAGGCCGGATTTTCCAGCGACGAGATGTGGCCAGCCATCGGGATCTCCCTGAACGGGCAACCCAGCACCTCAGCCATCAGATAGCCCTCCAGCACCGGACGGGCCTTGTCCTCGCAGCCGGTCATCACCAGTGCGGGAGTGGTGATCTCCTCCAGCCACTCGATACGATCTTCGCGGGTCACAAAGCTGCGGCCCACCGCCACCATGGCGGCAATCTTCTCGTTTGGCCAAGCGGCCAGACGCGCCTTGAAATCGGCCAGCAAGTCGGCATCGGGCTGGTTGGCAAAGAAGATAGGCGCCACCTGTTCGATGATGGGCGCCGGCACGGTGCCGAGCTGCTCGATCATCGCCAGCATGCCGAGGTAGCGCTCGCAGGTGATCTGCGGTTCCAGGCCGACAAAACTGTCCATCAGCACCAGACCCTTAAGGCGGTTTGGCACCATGCGCGCCAGCTCAACACCCCACATGCCGCCGATGGAGAGGCCCACCAACACGAACTCCTCAATGCCGAGGGCATCGAGCAGCGCCAGGTGATCCCGCGCCAGCGTCGCCAGGGTGCAGCCACCTTCGGGGAGCAGGTCGGAATCGCCGTGGCCCCACAGCTCGGGAACGATGCAGCGATAGCTGCCCTTGAGCGCCTCGATTTGCGGCGCCCACATGGCGCTGTCCCACAGATAGCTGTGACCAAACAGCAGTACCGGCCCTTGCCCTTCGTCCAGATAGGCCATCCGGCGGCCCGCTATCTCCATAAAATGCTTCATGTTATCTCCTGTTGCCAGCGATGGGCGGGCAGTGTATCACGTCCCCCTTGGCAGGTGACGCCTCCCTGGTGCAAGCTGGCAGTGACTCAAAGAAGTCACCCATGAAAGGATGCCAAAAGGAGAAGCCCATGGCGAAGGAGAAGAGCAAGAAGCGGCCACGTCTGGACAAGAAGTGCTACGAGCACCACATTGCCCATCTGCAGGAGGAGCTAGTCAAGCTGCAGGAGTGGGTCAAGCAGGAGGGGTTAAAGGTAGTGGTACTGTTCGAAGGACGGGACGCCGCCGGTAAAGGGGGCGTCATCAAGGCGATCACCGAGCCGCTCAACCCCCGGGTCTGCCGGGTCACGGCGCTGCCCGCCCCCTCCGATCGGGAGCGCTCCCAGTGGTACTTTCAGCGTTATGTGGCCCACCTGCCCGCCGCTGGCGAAATGGTGCTGTTTGACCGCTCCTGGTACAACCGGGCCGGAGTCGAGCGGGTAATGGGATTTTGCAGCGACGCCGAGTATCGCGAGTTTCTGCGCGCCTGCCCCGAGTTTGAGCGGATGCTGATCCGCTCCGGCATCACCTTGATCAAATACTGGTTCTCGGTCAGCGACGAGGAGCAGGAGAAGCGCTTCAAGGAGCGGATCAACACCCCCATCAAGCGCTGGAAATTCAGCCCGATGGATTTGCAGTCCCGCTCGCGCTGGGTGGAGTACTCCCGCGCCAAGGATGACATGTTCACCTACACCGACACCGAGGATTGCCCCTGGTTCGTGGTGGAGGCAGATGATAAACGCCGTGCCCGCCTCAACTGCATCGCCCATCTGCTGAGCAAGGTGCCCTACGAGGCGATCCACTACGAGCCCATCAAACTCCCCCCCATCAAGACCGAAGGGTATGAACGCCCGCCGCTGGCCAGCCAGACCTTTGTGCCCGATATTACCGCCGAACTCGAGGCTTGAACCGGGTTACCTTGCCTATCTGCATGTTCAAATCGCAGGCAATAAAAAGCCGGTCTGACGACCGGCAAAAAGGCATTGATTATTAAGAAAGGAAAACCAGCACAACAAAAATCAGGTACGGATATATTTGGCGGTACGGGGGAACGCCTGCTCCTTGGCATCGAACAGATAGCAGGCTTCGGCCGGGATACCCACGCTGTAGGTCTGACCGGTCGCCACATCCACATCCGAGGTGGCCTTGACGGTAAAATCGTGACCATCCACATCCATATAAACGAATGACTCGGCGCCCAGGTGCTCGGCCACCTGCACGATCCCGCTCACCTTGCTGTGTGCATGGGGGTGATCCAGCGGCATCAGATGCTCGGGGCGAATGCCCAGCTCCACCTTGTCACCCACAACGCCACTGCGGGCATCAACACGGGCACGCACGGTATCGCCAGAGGTCAGCTTGACCAGGCACTCCTGCTCGCCAATCTCCAGCAACTCACCCGCCAGGAAGTTCATCTTGGGAGAGCCGATAAAGCCCGCCACGAACTTGTTGTCCGGGTTGTGGTAGAGATCCAGCGGTGAACCGAACTGTTCCAGGTTGGTGGCAGCTTCGGCCTTGAGCGGGCTCAGCACAACAATCTTGTCGGCCAGGGTCATCGCTTCCACCTGATCGTGGGTCACGTAGATGATGGTGGAGTTGAGCTCTTTGTGCAGCTTGGCGATCTCGATCCGCATCTTGACCCGCAGCGCGGCATCCAGGTTGGAGAGCGGTTCGTCAAACAGGAACACCTGCGGCTGCTGCACGATGGAGCGACCGATGGCGACCCGCTGACGCTGACCACCGGAGAGCGCCTTGGGCTTTCTGTCCAGCAGCGGCTCGAGACCCAGGATCTCGGCAGCGCGCATCACCCGCTTGTGGATGTTCTCCTTGTCCATTTTCTTGAGCTTCAGACCAAAGGCCATGTTCTCGTAGATGTTCATGTGCGGATAAAGGGCGTAGGACTGGAACACCATGCCGACGTTGCGCTCTACCGGCGGCACGTCGTTCATGTAGCGACCACCGATGGTCAGCTCACCGCTGGTGATGTCTTCCAGACCCGCGATCATCCGCAGCAGGGTGGATTTACCACAGCCGGACGGGCCGACGAAGACGATGAACTCGCCCTCCTTGATGGAGAGGTTGATATTGCGCAGGGTGTCCTTGTGAACAGCCGGATCGTAATTTTTGCGAACGTTGTTGAGTACTACTTCAGCCATGACGAGCTCCGCTCTTGAATCTTTGCAAATCGTGATAGCGGGGGGAGTCAGCTCCCCCGGCCATAAACTTAACCTTTCACACCACCAGCAGTCAGACCGCCAACCAACCAGCGCTGTGCCAACAGGAAGACCACTGTGATGGGGAAACCGGAGAGCACTGCGGCCGCCGCGAAATCACCCCACAGATAGTTCTGCGGATAGAGGTACTGCTGGGCCCCGACCGCCAGGGTCAGATTGTTCACATCCTGCAGCAGGATGGAGGCCATGGGCACCTCGGTAATGGAACCGATAAAGGCCAGAATAAACACCACCGCCAGGATGGGCACCGACAGAGGCAACAGGATCAGACGGAATGCCTGCCACGGGGTCGCACCGTCGATGGCCGCCGCCTCCTCCAGGGAGGAGTCGATGGTCTCGAAGTAGCCCTTGATGGTCCAGACGTGGAGGGCAATCCCCCCCATGTACGCCAGGATCAGGCCACCGTGGGTGTTGAGACCCAGCCAGGGAATGTAGTCACCAATCTTGTTAAAGAGCGCGTAGATGGCTACCAGTGCCAGCACCGCCGGGAACATCTGGAAAATCAGCATGCCCTGCAGGATGGTGGACTTGCCACGAAAACGCAGGCGGGCAAAGGCGTAAGCACAGGTGGTGGAGAGCGTCACGATCATCAGGGCAGTGATGCCGGCGATCTTGATGGAGTTCCACAACCAGGTCAGCACCGGGAACGGCGGCGGCGTGATGCTGCCGTCGGCGTTGGTGATGGACATGCCCAGCGCCAGCTTCCAGTGATCCAGCGTCGGATTGGAGGGGATGATCTCCCCTACCGCGAAGTTACCGTTACGGAACGAGATGGCGATAACCATGATCAACGGGAAGATGATCAACGCCAGGAAGCCCCACATGACCAGGTGGGTTGCCCACACCCGGTATTTGACTGATTTGGGTTGTACGATTGCCATGTTGAAGCCTCCTTACAGCTGCTTGTCGGCTTTGGACAATTTCAGGTTGAGCAGCGCCAGCGCACCTACGATGAGGAAGATAGCTGTGGCGATGGCACTGGCCAGACCGTAGTCCTGACCACCCGATCCCTGGAACGCAATCCGGTAGGTATAACTCACCAGCAAGTCGGTGGTACCGGCCGGGGTGCTGGCGCCGATGATGTCGGGCGCACCGTTGGTCAACAACTGGATAAGCACGAAGTTGTTGAAGTTGAAGGCGAACGAGGCAATCAACAGCGGTGTCAGCGGCTTCATCAGCAGCGGCACGGTGATCTTGAAGAAGTTCTGTACCGGGCCGGCACCGTCCATGGCGGACGCTTCATAGAGATCTTCCGGAATGGCTTTGAGCAGGCCCATGCAGAGGATCATCATGTAGGGGTAGCCGAGCCAGGTGTTGACAATCAGGATCATCACCTTGGCCAGGAAGGGGTTGGTATACCAGTCCGGCTTGATGCCAAACGCCGCTTCCAGGAACATGTTGATCTCACCGAAGTTCTGGTTGAACAACCCCTTGAACACCAGGATGGAGATAAACGCCGGGATCGCATAGGGCAGGATCAACATGACCCGATAGAAACCGCGCCCCTTGAGCTCTTCCCACTGCACCAGACAGGCCAGCACCATGCCGATAGCCAGGGTGAAAGCGACGGAGCAGGTTGAGAAGATCACGGTCCAGATGAAGATCTGCAGGAAGGGTGACTGGATGCCCGGATCGGTGACGATGCGCGCGAAGTTCTTCCAACCGACGCTCACCACAAAGCCCGGAGCAATACCCTTGCCGACAAACTGACCCTGTTCGTCGATGTACTGATAGAAGCCGGTCTCGCCATTGGGCAGCATCAGCTCGCCATTCTGGGTATCACGCAGCAGGTTGCTGTCTTTGATCACCACGCCGGACTTGAGCACGGCACCATCCATCAGACGGGTGTAGTGCTGCTTCTGGGCGGCAAACTTGCGCAGACTGCTCAGGGTCAGGTGGGTACCGCCATCCGGCAGTACCAGATCAAGGTCACTCAGATGAGTACGATGCTCAACAATGGCGCGGATCGGTGTGGCCTTGCTGGCCGCTTCGCCAGTGAAGGGCTGCAGCTCGACCACTTGCTGGGTGTTCTGCACACGGCCCTCGCGGGACGCCAGCTCACGGGCCTTGTTGGTCATCAGGGAAACAGGTTGGCTGATAAAGGATTGATCATCCTGTGTCAGCAGCAGCTGGAACTGGCCGTTGTCGCCACCCAGCAGGGTAAAATCGAATTCACCGCCCGCCACCTTGTAGGTTTTCTTCAGGTGGTAGTCCCGCGCCTGCTCCACGGAGAGCAAGTTGGACCCCGAATAGTTGGTGAAGGCAATGCCAATGGTGTAGGCAAGAGGGAAGATGATAAACACAACCATGCCCGCAACACCCGGAAAGATGTAGCGATGGGCATAGGTCTTCTTGTTCATGAAGACATACAGACCGACGGAAACCACCACCAGATCCAGCAGCGCGAATACCCACTCGCCACTGGCGTACATCATCACGGCTGCGTAGCCGTTGAGGATGGCAACCAGGGCCGCTATGGTCCACTTAAGCCAGGTGTGCTTATCCTTCGGACCGGCATAGGACTCAACAGAAGGTACTACTTCCATGCCAATTAACCTTTATAACGCCAAGAGAGATTTGAGAGAGTGGGAGGCCATGACGGCCTCCCGGGTAGTGCGTGCTTACTGAACGATACGCTTGGCAGCGGTATCCAGTGCTTCGTCAACACCCTGACGACCGGAGGTCACGTTCTTGAGGGCAGTTTCGAAGGAAGACCAGAAACGGCTCATCTCGGGAACGGATGGCATCGGCTCGCCAGCCTGGGCGTTCAGCATGGTGGCCTTGATGTGCGGATCGGATTCCAGGGTCTTCTGGAAGGATTTCAGCGCAACGGCACCCAGCGGCTTGTCGGCGTTAACCGGCGCCAGACCGGCATCGGTCAGCAGGTAGTTTTCCAGGAACTCGATAGCCAGATCCTTGTTCGGGCTGGCGGCGTTGATGGTGGCACCCAGTACGCCAACGAAGGCTTTGGCCGGCTTGCCGTTCAGGGTCGGCAGCGGCGCTACGCCGTACTTGATGCCGCTCTTGTCCAGGTTGCTCCAGGCCCAGGGACCGTTGATCATCATGGCCACTTCGCCCTTGTTGAACTTGGCGTCCATCACACCGTAGTCGATGCCTTTTTCCAGGTGACCGGACTTGATCATCTCGGAGATGTAGCCCACGCCCATCTTGGCACCTGCGTTGTTCACGCCAGTATCTTTGACGTCATAACCGGTAGCGGTTTTCTTGAAGGCGTAACCACCGTTGGCAGCCACCAGCGGATAGCTGAAGTACGGGGTGTCATAAGCCCACATGATGGCGCGCTTGCCGTTTTTCTTCAGAGTCTCGTCAATCTTGGCGATCTCTTCGAAGGTTTTCGGCGGCTCGGGCAGCAGGTCTTTGTTATAGATCAGGCTGACAGCTTCCATGGCAACCGGGTAGCCATAGGTTTTGCCATCAACAGTCATGGCATCCCATGCCAGCTGTTCAAATTTGCCTTTGGTGGCAGCGTTCGGCGTTACCGGAACCAGCAAACCGGCTTTGACCCACTCACCGTAACGGTCGTGAGCCCAGAAGAAGATGTCCGGGCCGTTGCCAGTGGCGGCGGCTTGCTGGAATTTCACTTCAACCTGATCTGGGTGAGCCACAGTAACCTTGATGCCGGTTTCTGCTTCAAACTTCTTACCCACTTCAGCCAGACCGTTGTATCCCTTGTCACCGTTGATCCAGATGGTCAGCTGGCCTTCATCGATGGCAGCAGTAGCAGAGCAAGCGACGCCAAGAGTGGCCAGACCGATCAGGGATGACAGCAATTTCTTTTTCATGAGCCTTTCCTTGTATTAGTTCCGCGCTGTAAGAGCATTGTGTGCGAGATGAATATTATCCCAAGCGGCAAACGGCTCACATGACGCAACTCGCATTTTTGAAATGCAATTACGTATTTCCTTCCAGAAAGTTTTGAAAACATTTTCTTATTTCAGGGAATTACGGCCATTTATCGGCTTAATTCCAGACAACCACAGAATAATAATTACCAAAATGAAATAAAATTTCATGAGTGAAAGGGTTTTCACCTCAATGAAAACCCTTTCAGATGGTTTATTTTGTTTGATTTGTTAACAAAGTACCGCGCCAGTTTCGAGGTCTGCCCGGGCGCAATAAAAAAAGAGACCCCGCCGGGGCGGAGTCTCTTTTTGCCAGAAATGACGAGTTGATCACACTCGGGAGCATGACTACGACTGGCGCAGCAGCTGATCCTTAAGATTGGGCGGCACACCCTTGATGGTCAGGGTGTCGGTCTGGGGATCGTAAAAGATCCGGCTGTTCAACAGCTTCTGCTCAAAGCTCAGAGTCAGACCGCCGCCGGAGCCAACAAACTTGGTCAAACCACGCAGGGTAGAGCGATCCGCCGGGAAACGCTCTTCCAGCTCATACTCCTGACCGATAAAGCTGTAAAAATCGAGGTCACCGTCGCCGGGCAATTCTGCAGACAGCTCCTTGATTTCGATCTCTTCACCGGCACTCGCCTGTTCGGTGCAATATTTGAAGACCTGCTTTTTATAGTCATTGCGCTCGGTCGGTTCGAGCTGACGAGTATCGCAATAATCTTCGACCGCCTGCAGCAAGCCTTTATTTTGTACCTTGGCATCCATGCCCTCGCGGGCACCCAGCAGATCCATAAAGAAGTCGCCCAGTTTGCGACCAATGCGCCCCTTGCTGAAGGTGATATAGCGGCGCGAATCAGGTTGGGTTTTCCATTCGGTCAAATCAATGCGGGCCACCAGATTGAGTTTGCCGATATCCAGATACTGGATATGGCGCAATTCCAGCGCTTCGCTGACGGTGACGCTCTCCTTGCCCTCCAGCAGGGCAATCAGCAGATAATCGACCCCGACGTAGTTATATTTGGCAAACAGCAGCACCCCTTGCTCATCGAGGGCGTGCTCCACCAGCTGCTTGACCAGCATCTGGGTCACGGTGACCGAGAAGGGAACGAATTCGGTCTGCTCGTCGAGCAGCTGTTCGAGGGCGATACGAAACGCGGGTGAAGGCTGCTTGGGAGCCTCTTCACCGTCGGCCAGCTCGGCGACGGCGGCCTCGGGGTCGGCAAAGAAGCCAAAGCCCTTGCCGCCCTTGCCGTTGTAGATCCGATGCAGTTCCGCCATCAGTCCCTGTACCGCCTCATCAGGGGGCAGGGTCTGGCTGCGGGTATCGGCGTGGGGTTGACCATCGCCGCCCTGGCGCAAGGAGTGAAGAATGATCTTGTCGATATCGAGACTCATGTCACAAAGCCATAGTGTTAGCCGAAAGGGTGAAGTATTATAAGGCGCTTTGAACCGAGATGAACTGAAGATTATGCCTATCGTATCAAAGTACAATAACGAGCAATTTGACGCCCTGATGAACGACCTGATCACCGCGCTGGAAAAGCATAAAGCGCCGGTAGATCTCAGCCTTATGGTGCTTGGCAATCTGACCACCAATATCATCAACGGTATGGCACCGGCCCAGCGCCAGGCCATCACTGAAAAGTTTGTCCAGGCCCTGACCGCATCGGTCGATAATCGCCACGACGCACACTGAGTCCCCGACTCTGTTGATTTGACGTTTCTCAACGCAGATGGATCACTATGGTCGAAACCGGTAACCCCTATCGTGATAATGTCTCTCGCCTGATCACCTGGGGGCATTGGTTCTCCTTCTTCAACATTATTCTGGCCATGCTCATCGCCACCCGTTATCTGGGTGCCATCAGCTGGCCATCGACCACGCTTGGCGTGATCTATCTCGTTGTAAGCTGGATTGGCCACTTCTCGTTTCTGAGTTTTGTCACCTACCTGTTGACGATCTTCCCGCTCAGCTTCGTGCTGCCCAAGGAGAAGTCGTTGCGGTTCATCTCGGCCATCATCGCTACACTGGCGCTGGTGCTGCTGCTGATCGACACCCAGGTATTCCGGCTGTTCAAGTTCCACCTCAACAGTCAGGTATGGCAGTTGCTGCTGGATCAGGCGCAAACCGAAGAGGGCTCAATCTGGAGCATCATCTTCGTTGCCGTGCCCACCATCTTCCTGCTGCAACTGCTGCTGTCGGCCTATGTCTGGCGCAAGATCAACAAGCGCAAGCGCCGCCAGTACGGCAATCAGGTGGGGCTGGCTCTGCTGATCTGCTTTATTCTGACCCACGTGGTCAACAGCTGGGCGGATGCGACCCTCTATCAGCCCATCACCATGCAGAGAGCCAACTTCCCCCTCTCCTACCCCATGACGGCCCGCTCCTTCCTGGCCAAACATGGCTGGCTGGATCTGGATCAATACGAGAAGCAGGCTGCTTCCCAGGGGGATAACAGCGACAGCCGGATGCACTATCCGCTGCGCCCGCTCAACGTCAACGCCCCCCTGACTCACAACAATCTGCTGATTGTGGTGGTCGACTCATTGCGTTTTGACATGCTCAACAACATCAACATGCCCAATCTGCAGCGCTATGCGGATCAGCATCTGACGTTCCGCAATCACCTGAGTGGTGGCAACGACGACCTGATGGGCATGTTCAGCCTCTTCTACGGGTTGCCCGGTCACTACTACAAGGACATCAGCAGCGACAAGCGTCCGCCGGTGCTGTTCGACGAGATGCTGCGTCAGGATTACCAGTTCGGGCTATTCGGCGCGATGGAAGATGCCCAGAAGTATCGCAAGAGCATCCTCGCCGGTCTGCGCAAACAGGTGTTTGTCTCCGAGCAGAGTGACGATGGCAAGCTGCTGACCGACTGGCAGCTGTGGCTGGAGAAGCGCTCTCCCGAGCGCCCCTGGTTCTCGCTGGTCTATCTCTCGAGCCCCGGCGACTACCAATTACCCGCCACCATGAAGGGGCCGTTCCAACCGGAGCTCGCCAACTTCAATCCGGCGACCGCCTATCGGGCGGAGAACCTGCAAAAACTGGAGAACCGCTACAAGAACTCGGTCTTCTATACCGACCAGTTGCTTGAGCAGATGCTGACCAAATTGCAGTCGCAGGGGATGGACAGCAACACCATCGTTGTCATCACCTCCAACCACGGCCAGGAGTTCAACGACACCCGCAGCAACAGCTGGGGCGCAGGCAGCAACTACTCACCCTATCAGGTGCAGGTACCGCTGGTACTGGCCTGGCCGGGGCGCGGCAGTGACGTTCGGGAACAACCGAGCAGCCATTTCGATCTGGCGCCGACCCTGATGCAGGGGATGCTGGGCGTGCGCAATCCGGCGCGCGATTACAGCGTTGGCCGCTCGCTGTTTGATACCAGCCCGCGCAACTGGCTGCTGGCCGGGGATCAGAACGACTTCGCCATCTATGAAGGGGACACCATCACCCACTTCAACAAGCAGGGTGACTTCGAACTGCTGGAGCGCAACAGCTATCGCCCGATCAAGCACGGCACCCCGGATATGGGCGCCATGATCCAGGTGATGAACGAGCTGAACCGCTTCTATCGCAACCAGTGAAGCCCGCGATGATGACTTGATACCATAAAAAACGCCCCGAATTCGGGGCGTTTTTCGTTGTATAGCCGGGCCACGTTCACGACTGTTAGCCACCCCACCCTTGCGGGTACTTGTAGCCAATGAAACGCTTGGCTGCATAGGCTTTGAAAGCCGCCGAGTTGTAGGCTGCCGCCACATCTTTGGCAAACGGCTGCTCCGCATCTGCGCTTTTCACCACCACCCAGTTGATAAAATCGTAGCTGCGCTCCAGAAACAGTCCTTCACTGAACGGGATACCGCTGGAGGCTGCAAAATTACCGTTGATCACCGAGAAGTCCACATCCTCCCGCGAGCGGGGCAGTTGCGCCGCCTCCAGCAACACCAGCTTGAGATTGTGCGGATTGTTCACCACATCAAACTCGCTCGCCTTGAGCGGGTTTATCCCCTCCTTGAGAGTGAGCCAACCAAGATCCTGCAGCATCAGCAGCGCCCGCGCCTGATTGGTGGGATCGTTGGGAATGGCCACCGTGCTCCCCTCTTTCACCTTGTCGAGTGCCGCCAGCTTGCCGGAGTAGAGCCCCATCGGACCGGTTGGCACCTGGGTCATGGGTGCCAGCGACAAGCCGCGATCTTTGGCAAAACTCTCCAGATAAGGTTTGTGCTGGAAGCAGTTCACATCCAGTGATCCGTCAGCCAGAGCAATATTGGGGGTCACATAGTCGGTGAACTCCACCAGCTTGACCTTGTACCCCTTGGCCTCCAGCTGCGGCTTGATGGAGTCGGTCACCATGTCGGCAAAATCCCCCACAGTGGTACCAATCACGATCTCCTGTTTGGTCGGCAAGGACGCATCGGCGGCAACCGCGGAAAAAGAGAGGCTCCCGACCGCCATCGCGGCAATAAAGGTGCTGGCGCCAGCAGTGGCGCGCAAGGAAGCAGTCAAAGGAGAAGATAAGAAGGAACGAAACAGCATAGGGACTCCCTGTCAGGTACGCATCAAACTATGGGACTGCGGCGGGGTGGCTCTCAGAGATTACACCCCTCACACCGCGGCAATCTAGCCATCCAAACGGCTATTTTCGTTACCATAACAGAGCCATCCACCGCCGCCAAGCAATAAACCGCTGGTCCCACCTCATCCCCCTTGCTGTCACCCCCGAATGCATAGCTGTATCACATTGGCACACACAACAATGCCACTCACGTTCAAGAGCGCACGAGCTCCCCTCGGGATTGCCCCGAATCGAGATGGCTGCGGCGAAGGAGAGTCGCGAGAGGTGTGAATTACAGATAAAAAGATCAGTAGCGAGCGGTGAGAACCATTCTCAATAGAACACATAACCAGTGTCATTGGAATACCTACCACAAACTGAATCGGATTTCTTTGAACCTCATTGCGTTTTTTGAAAATGGCTCTTTTTGAACCCCTGTCACCCGTGTATAGATTTCCGTCGCACTCAGGATGAGTGCGATCCAAGATGGAGTTAAAAAAATAATGAAGCAAACATCGTTAGCACTGGCGATCACAGCACTGCTGTCGACCCTGCCCAGTGCGCTCGTTCAGGCAAATGAAGGTTGTGCGCCGCTCACCGGCAAGGAGAGCGGCATGGATATCGGACGCAGCAGCACCGAGCGCTGCCTGCCAGGTGCCAATCCCCTGCAGGATCAGCAGTGGTATCTGCTCAACAGCGGCCAGGATGGATTCAGCGCCCGTGACGGCATAGCGGGTAATGATCTCAACCTCTGGTGGGCTCATCGCACCGGCGTGCTGGGCCAGGGAGTCAATGTGGCCGTGGTGGATGATGGTCTGGCCATCGCCCACCCGGATCTGGCGGAGAACGTGCGTCCGGGTTCGAAAAACGTGGTAACCGGCAGCGATGACCCGACACCGACCGATCCGGATACGGCCCACGGCACCTCGGTCTCCGGCATTATTGCGGCGGTAGACAACGCCATCGGGACCAAGGGGATTGCCCCGCGAGCCCAGCTTCAGGGGTTCAACCTGCTGGACGACAACAGCCAGCAGTTGCAGAAAGATTGGCTCTACGCCCTTGGCGACAGCGATGCCAGCCGCGATAACCGAGTGTTCAACCAGAGCTACGGCATGAGTGTGGTGGATCCCCGCTCTGCCAACTCTCTGGATCAATCCCAACTTGATCGTCTGTTTGAACAGCAGACCCTCAAGGTGCAGGGCGCGGCCTATATCAAGGCCGCCGGCAACGGCTTCAACAAGATAGCGGCGGGCGGCTATGTGCTTAACCGCACCGGCAATGGTCCCAAATTGCCGTTTGAAAACAGCAACCTTGATCCCTCCAACAGCAACTTCTGGAACTTGGTGGTGAGCGCGCTCAACGCCGATGGCGTCAGATCCTCCTACTCCAGCGTCGGTAGCAACATCTTCCTGAGCGCGACCGGCGGCGAGTACGGTACCGACGCTCCGGCGATGGTGACCACGGATCTGCCCGGCTGCGACATGGGTTACAACCGCACCGACGATCCCAGCACCAACCGGCTGCACGGCAACCCGCAACTGGATGCCAGCTGCGACTACAACGGCGTGATGAACGGCACCTCCTCCGCCACCCCCAGCACCTCCGGCGCCATGGCGCTGCTGATGTCCGCCTACCCGGATCTGTCGGTACGTGACCTGCGGGATCTGCTGGCGCGCAGCGCAACCCGGGTCGATGCCAAACATCAGCCCGTGATGGTCAGCTACACCAGCAGCACCGGCAAGGTGCGCGACGTGAAAGGACTGGAAGGTTGGGAGCGCAATGCCGCCGGCATGTGGTTCAGCCCGACTTACGGTTTCGGTCTGATCGACGTCAACAAGGCCCTTGAGCTGGCAGCCAATCACCAGCCCCTGCCCCCGCTGGTACAGCTGCCATGGCAGAAGATCAATGTCACCGGCAGTGCCGCCGCCATTGCGGATGTGGGCAACAGCCCGACCAGCTCGACAACCCGCATCGCGACACCATTGACGGTAGAAGCGGTTCAGGTGATGGTGAGTCTGGATCATCAGCGCCTGCCCGATCTGCTGATCGAACTGGTCTCCCCCGCTGGCACCCGCAGCATCCTGCTGAGCCCCTTCAACAGCCTGGTCGGCCAATCTCTCGACCAGCAGCAGCTGGGCTTTGTGCGAACCAAGGGATTGCGCGACATGCGGATGCTATCCAACAAGTTCTACGGCGAATCGGCGCAAGGCACATGGCGACTGGAAGTAACCGACGTTGCCAACGGTACCCGTCAGGTCTCTCTGCTCAATCGCGAGACCCGTGAGCGTACCACCCTGACCGAGCGCAACAATCGCCAACCGGGCAAGCTGATCTCATGGTCCCTGCGGGTCCTGGGTCACGATGCCAACCGCAGCTAACACGCTAGGAGTATTACCATGAACAAACCTGTTACCTTGCTTCTGGCAACCCTGCTGGCCCCCCTCTCGGGACAGCTCTGCGCCCAGGAGTCCGTCACCATGGATGGCAAGCAGTACAGCACCATAGAGGTGAACGGCCAGACCTACCTCATTCCTGACAACGGCAGCAAGAAGCGGGTAGCCCGTAGTCTGGATGACAAAGTGCCGCAGCAAAGCCTGCGTCGCGGCGACGTGTTGATGCAAGGGGCGGCCAGCCCCGAGCTCACCGTCAGCGGTACCCTGCTGGTGGAAGCTGACGATACCAGCGCCAAGGCGCTGGCGACTCGCCACGGCTTGAACTTCAAGCAGAGCAGCGGCGGCATTGCCCTGCTTGAGGCCAAGTCGGGCACCGATCTCAATGCCATCGCCACCAAGCTCAAGAGCGAAGGGGTGAATGTGCAGATCGAGCTGTCGGGGGCCGAACAGCAGCCGAAATAGGTCGCGACACACAGATAACAAAGGGGGCCATCATGGCCCCCTTTCTGCTGCTCATTTTGACAGTGACTTACTTGGCGCCATGTTGCTCCGCCAGATAGAGCCAGGTATCGACTACGGTATCCGGGTTGAGCGACACCGAGTCGATCCCCTGCTCCACCAGCCAGGCGGCGAAGTCCGGGTGATCGGATGGGCCCTGACCGCAGATCCCCACGTACTTGCCCGCCTTGCGCGCAGCCTGAATAGCCATCGCCAGCAGCGCCTTGACCGCCTCGTTACGCTCGTCGAACAGATGGGCGATTAGCCCAGAGTCCCTGTCCAGCCCAAGGGTGAGCTGGGTCATGTCGTTGGAGCCGATGGAGAAGCCGTCCACGTGCTCGAGGAACTTGTCTGCCAACAGGGCGTTGCTCGGGATCTCGCACATCATGATCACCTTGAGCCCCCGCTCGCCACGGCGCAGACCGTTTTCGGCCAGGATCTCGATCACCTGCTCCGCCTCACCCACGGTGCGCACGAAGGGGATCATCACCTCGACGTTGGTCAACCCCATCACATCGCGCACCCGCTTGATCGCCTCACACTCGAGGGCAAAGCAGGGGCGGAAGCTATCGGCGATGTAGCGGGATGCGCCACGAAAACCGATCATCGGGTTCTCCTCGTGGGGCTCGTAGCCACGACCGCCCACCAGATTGGCGTACTCGTTGGACTTGAAGTCCGACATCCGCACAATCACCCGCTCCGGCCAGAACGCAGCACCCAGAGTGGCGATCCCCTCGGTCAGCTTGGCCACGTAGAACTCCCGCGGGCTGTCGTAACCGGCGATCATCTTGCCGATGGTGGCCTGCAGCTCTGGGGTTTGCTGGTCAAACTCCAGCAAGGCCTTGGGGTGCACGCCGATCATCCGGTTGATGATGAATTCAAGGCGCGCCAGCCCTACCCCGGCATTGGGCAACTGGGCAAAGTCGAAAGCGCGGTCCGGGTTGCCGACGTTCATCATGATCTTGATGGGCAGGCGCGGCATATTGCCCACCTCGGTCACCGCCACGTCGAAGTCCAGCTCGCCGTCATAGATAAAACCGGTATCCCCTTCCGCGCAGGAGACGGTGATCCGCTGGCCCGGCTGAATATGATCGGTAGCGTTGCCACAGCCTACCACTGCCGGAATGCCCAGCTCGCGGGCGATAATGGCGGCGTGACAGGTGCGGCCACCCCGGTTGGTGACGATGGCGGAGGCCCGCTTCATGATGGGCTCCCAGTCCGGGTCGGTCATGTCGGTGACCAGCACATCGCCGGGTTGCACTTCGTCCATCTGGCTGATGGATGAGATGACCCGCGCCGGGCCCGCGCCAATCTTGTGACCGATAGCCCGCCCCTCGATCAGCACCTTGCCCGCTTGCTTGAGGGCAAAACGTTCGAGGGTGTTGGCCTCCTGACGGCTGCGCACGGTTTCCGGGCGGGCCTGCACTATGTAGAGTTGGCCATCCTGACCATCCTTGGCCCACTCGATGTCCATCGGGCGGCCATAGTGCTGCTCAATGATGAGGGCCTGTTTCGCCAGCGCCATCACCTCCTCATCGGTGATGCAGAAGCGGCTGCACTCGGCCTCATTGGTGTCGACAATCTTCACCTGACGGCCGTGACCAGCATCGTCCGAGTAGGTCATCTTGATAAGCTTGGAGCCGAGGGTCTTGCGCACCACCGCCGGGCGCCCCCCCTTGAGGGTCGGCTTGTGCACATAGAACTCGTCCGGGTTGACCGCGCCCTGCACCACCATCTCGCCAAGACCATGGGCGCCGGTGATAAAGACCACGTCGTTGAAACCGGACTCGGTATCCAGGGTAAACATGACGCCGGAGGCGGCGAGATCCGAGCGCACCATCCGCTGTACCCCGGCCGAGAGGGCAACACCCTTGTGGTCGTAGCCCTGATGCACCCGATAGGAGATGGCGCGATCGTTGAACAGGGAAGCAAACACATGCTTGACCGCCGTCATGACGGCATCGATGCCACGTACGTTGAGGAAGGTCTCCTGCTGACCGGCAAAGGAGGCGTCCGGCATATCCTCGGCGGTGGCGGAGGAGCGCACCGCAAACGAGGCACTCATGCCATCACCCAAGCCTGCACTCAACTTCTCATAGGCAATCCGGATCGCCTGCTCCAGCTCGGGCTGGAACGGGGCTTCGATCACCCAGTCGCGGATCTGCTGACCGGCCCGGTTAAGGGCGGCGATATCGTCCACGTCGAGATTGTCGAGCAGATGGTGGATCTTGCCGTTGAGGCCGCTTGACTCCAGAAACTCGTTAAACGCAAAGGCGGTGGTAGCAAAGCCCCCCGGCACGGATACGCCGGCGCCAGAGAGGTTGCTGATCATCTCGCCAAGGGATGCGTTCTTGCCGCCAACTCGTTCTACGTCCTGCATTCCGAGTTGTTCGTACCAGAGCACGTACTGTTGCACTTGGATGTCTCCAGGTTGGTGGGCACCGATGCCATAGCACCTCGTGCGCCCGATTTAATCGATGAGGTTATGGGTAAGTCAGGTGCGTTATTGTCTGTTTCTTTTGTTGCCAACGACCATGAAAACGTTTTCCACTGGTTTTCAAAAAAATCCCCGAGCAAGAGTTGGGGATGGTCGAATGACCGGAACATTCTACAATGGCGACACAAAAAGATAACGATTCAGGTTTGCAAGCCACTTCACAACTTGGGCACAGCAGACCGGTTGACAAAACTGGTATGGTTTCGGGAGATACTTCTCACCCCTTACCCCATGCGACCCCACCCGCGGTATCACAGGAGCCCTACGTGCACACCGTATTTTATGTTTCAGACGGAACCGCTATCACCGCCGAAGTGTTCGGTCACGCGGTATTGAGCCAGTTTCCGCTGGCCTTCGAGCAGATCACTATCCCCTTTGTGGAGACACTGGAGAAAGCCCGTCAGGTACGGATGCGGATCGACGAGCAGTTCCGCCAGACCGGGGTACGCCCCATCCTGTTTCACACCATCGTCGACCCGCTGGTACGGGAAGAGGTACTGAAATCGGAAGCGTGCGGCCACGACTTTCTCAATACCTTCGTCAGCCCGCTGGAGCAGGAGCTGGGGGTAAAAGCCGAGCCCCGCCTCCACCGCACCCACGGTATGGAGAACCGCAAGCTCTATGACGATCGCATCGAGGCGGTCAACTTCGCACTGGCCAACGACGATGGCATCACCACCAAAGAGTACGATGAGGCGGATATCATCCTGATCGGGGTCTCCCGCTGCGGCAAGACCCCCACCAGCCTCTATCTGGCGCTGCAGTTCGGCATTCGTGCCGCCAACTACCCCTTTATCGAGCAGGACATGGGGATGCTGGAGCTGCCCGCCCCCCTCAAGGCCAACCGTCACAAACTGTTTGGCCTCACCATCGCGCCGCAGCGGCTGCACGAGATCCGTAACCAGCGCCGCGCCAACAGCCGCTACTCCTCCATCGAACAGTGCGAGCAGGAGCTGACCTGCGTGGAGCGACTGTTTCGCCAGGAGGCGATCCGCTTCCTCGATACCAGCTCCCACTCGGTGGAGGAGATCAGCGCCAAGGTCCTCGAGGCGACCGGTCTGCGCCGCCAGCTCTGTTAAGCCAGCTTGACAGCTATCGGCATCAACAAAAGATAAAAATTACAGTGTCGCGGCGAAAGTCAGCTGTGGCGAACTGCAATTCACATAGATGACAGTGAAAAGCGTGGATAAAAAAGGGATAAGCACCACAAATGCTTATCCCTCTTCTTGTCGACCTTGCCGTTGTGCCCTTGTCACCTGCTGCCAGTTGCCGCTATTCGATTCCGTTCTGCTGCGCTCGGCAAACAGCCAGCGTTAACTAACGATTGAGCTCAGGGTTGTTCATCAACCTGGCATAGAAGGCCAGCAAACCGTGGCGCAGGCGAACCCGCTCCGCCAGCCAGCCGCCAACGAGCGCCCCCGTTACCCCACCCACCAGCAACAGCGACTGCCAGTAGTGCAGCAATCCGTGATCACCGAGTAACAGCCAACCCAGCAACATAATCGCGGCCACCAGCAACAACAGCGGACTGGCAGCAATCCCTAACCAGAGCGCCACCAGCACACCCCGGGCAACCCTTTGTTGCAGCACGCTTTCGCGCTCTCTGTACTCCAACTCCCTGCACTCTTCCCTGTACTCTTGCTTGTTTGGCATCATTTGCATCCATTTGTGGCTTGGCACCACAAAAGCACACCAACAAGACAAAATGTCAACAAAACAGAATTCGATTGCACAAACATCGACCAGAAACTACCAAGTAGCCTCTTCAAATCATTAAAAAGCTACCTTTGGTACAAAATACGGCCATTAGAGATGGAAAACAGGTGCATTCATGGCGGATTATCACTATTCTGCTTCGGTTGCCAGCCAACACTAAAAATTGAAAACGGCATGGCGTAACGAAATAAATACAGCTTTCGTCAGGTTTTGGCTACGCACTGCGGCCTGCTCAGGATGAGCCCAACACCGACCAGAGACAACAGAGATGTAAGGACAGACCCATGGATTTGAAACAAGACGGTGAGGAGCTGAAGCGCGGCCTTAAAAACCGCCACATTCAGTTGATTGCTTTGGGCGGCGCCATCGGCACCGGCCTCTTTCTGGGCATTGCCCAAACCATCAAGATGGCAGGCCCCTCAGTCCTGCTGGGGTATGCAATCGGCGGCTTTATCGCCTTCCTGATCATGCGCCAGCTCGGTGAAATGGTGGTGGAAGAGCCGGTAGCTGGCTCCTTCAGCCACTTTGCCTACAAATACTGGGGCGAGTTTGCCGGTTTTGCGTCCGGCTGGAACTACTGGGTGCTCTACGTGCTGGTGAGCATGGCCGAGCTGACCGCGGTGGGCATCTATGTCCAGTACTGGTGGCCCGAGATCCCGACCTGGATGTCGGCAGCCTTCTTTTTCGTGCTGATCAACGCCATCAACCTCTCCAACGTCAAAGCGTTTGGCGAGATGGAGTTCTGGTTCGCCATCATCAAGGTGGTCGCCATCATCGGCATGATTGGCTTTGGCGGCTATCTGCTCCTCTCCGGTGCCGGCGGACCCGAGGCAAGCGTCACCAACCTGTGGGCTCAGGGCGGTTTCTTCCCCAACGGCATCAGCGGTCTGGTGATGGCGATGGCGGTGATCATGTTCTCCTTTGGCGGTCTGGAGCTGGTGGGCATTACCGCCGCCGAAGCGGACAACCCCGAGAAGAGCATTCCCAAGGCCACCAATCAGGTGATCTACCGCATCCTCATCTTCTACATCGGCGCCCTGGCTATCCTGATGTCCCTCTATCCCTGGGGTAAAGTGGTGGAAGGCGGCAGCCCATTCGTGATGATTTTCCACGCTCTGGACAGCAATCTGGTCGCCACCGTACTCAACATCGTGGTACTGACGGCGGCACTGTCGGTCTACAACAGCTGCGTCTACTGCAACAGCCGGATGCTGTTCGGTCTGGCCAAACAGGGCAACGGCCCGAAAGCCCTGCTCAAAACCAACAAGAGCGGCGTGCCGCTGGTTGCTCTCTCGGTCTCGGCCATCGCCACCCTGCTCTGCGTGCTGATCAACTACCTGATGCCGGGCAAGGCGTTCGGCCTGCTGATGGCGCTGGTGGTCTCCGCACTGGTGATCAACTGGGCGATGATCAGCCTCGCGCACCTCAAGTTCCGCAAGGCCAAGGTCGCAGAAGGCGTCCAGCCCAAGTTCAAGGCGTTCTGGTACCCCTTCGGCAACTATCTCTGCCTCGCGTTCATGGCTGGCATCCTGGTGATCATGTATATGACCCCGGATTTCCGTATCTCGGTCGAACTGATCCCAGCCTGGCTGGTGGTACTAGGCATTGGCTTTGTCATCAAGCGCAAAGGACAAGCTCAAAGCCAGGTCGCAGCCAATCTGGGTTAATGCCCGAATCTAGCGACATCAATGCAAAACGCCGATCACATGATCGGCGTTTTTTTATTGCGCGCAGCGCAACTGACCGCACTACTAGCAGCCATAGCCCTCAGGAAGGCAGCTCTTGCCTTTGATCTTGCCGATGCTCCGGGCTGTTGACGCAACACTCATCGCGGAAAAAAGCGATGATCTCCTCCAACACCGCGTATTGAGAGACGCAAAGCAGGGTGCGACTCTCCCGGTTTTGCTTCACCAGCCCCACCGAGACCAGCGCCGCGATATGGTGGCTGAGGGTGGAAGCGGGGATCGCCAGCTGCTTTTGCAGCTCACCCACCGGCAGCCCCTGCTCTCCCGCCTTGACCAGATGCTTGAAGATAAACAACCGGGTCGGATGACCCAGCTCTTTCAATGCCTTGGCGACCTCTTCCAGTTGCATCTCTGCGCCCTCCACGAATTTGATATTTCGATAATACCAGAAATATCTTGACCGGCCATTCATTTCGATTATTTTGGAAATATAGAAACAAAGTGAGGATACGACAATGAATGAGTGGTTAACCATGCTGACCGATGCAGCCCAGATGTTCCTGTTTCTGGCTGTCGAGCTGTCGGTGCTGTTTCTGGTCATTAGCGCCGGGGTCAGCCTGATCCGCCAGAAGATCCCCGACGAGAAGATCCAGCGGATGCTGGGGGCGCGCCATGGCAAGGGCTATCTGCTCTCGGCCCTGCTCGGTGCCGTCACCCCCTTTTGCAGCTGCTCCACCATCCCCATGCTGAGAGGATTGCTCTCGGCCAAGGCTGGCTTTGGCCCCACCCTCACCTTCCTGTTTATCTCGCCACTGCTGAACCCCATCATCGTCGGCTTGATGTGGGCCACCTTTGGCTGGAAAGTGACCCTGCTCTACGCCGTGATCGCCGCCAGCGTCTCCGTCATGGCGAGCATGCTGCTCGACAGATTGGGGTTCGAGCGCCATGTCATCGACCCCAAAGAGGCCACCCCCTCTTGCGGTAGCGGCTGTGGCCCGGCAACCCGCGCCACCACTCAAGCACATTGCAGTGACAACCAACGCAGTGCCATTCGCGCAATCAAACCCCTCAACGGGGCAGCGTGCTGCCCGGCTCCGCAACCAGAGATGGCAGAGCAGGCCGCCCTCTCCTGCTGCAGCGATGGCACTGCAACCCTAGCCAGTGCGCCACAGCTCCCCACCGCCTGGGTCAAAGCTCGCATCGATGCCTGGCAGCAGTTCAAAGCGGTATTGCCCTTCCTGCTGCTGGGGGTGCTTATCGGCTCATTTATCTACGGCTTTATTCCGGCCGAGTGGATCGCCGCCCATGCTGGTGCCGACAACCCGCTGGCCATTCCATTCAGCGCCATCGTCGGGATCCCGCTCTACATCCGCGCCGAGGCCGTGATCCCGCTGGCGTCGGTACTGCTGGGCAAAGGGATGGGGATGGGCGCCGTCATGGCGCTGATCATCGGCAGTGCCGGTGCCAGTCTAACCGAGGTGATCCTGCTCAAATCCATGTTAAGAACCCCGATGATTGCGGCCTTCCTTACCGTGATCCTCGGCATGGCGATCCTGATGGGCTACCTGACGCAACTGTTGTTTTAAGTCGCCCATCATTAAACAGACAGGGTGTTAAGCCAGCAGAGTGTGAAACCATCAGGCTTCACATAGACAAAACGCCGATCAACTGATCGGCGTTTTGCATGTTCCGTACGACAATCTGCAACCGGCGTTACAGATATTGCCCGATAATGGGGAGCAGATCCTCGACGTCACGGGCGATATGGTCGGGTTGGTGTTCCCAGCGCTCCGGGGTCGCGCGGCTATAGCCGACAGCCACCGATATCACACGGCTCTGCTCGCCAAGCGCCGCTTGCAAATGACGGGCAAACTGCACATCCGCTTCATGGTCACCGATATAGATCAGCGACTGGCACCTGGCTGGGCCGAAGATAGACTCCAGACATTTGAGGCCACCGAAAGGATGAGGTTTTTGCTGCTGTCCGGGCACGTCATCATAGCCGACCACAGCCTTGAACAGGCTGTTCACGCCATGCAGCTCCAGTACCCGGCGAATGTTTTTTTGGGAGTTCTGCGAACAAATTCCGTGGGAAATGGCAGAGAAATGGTCAATCACCGCCTCCAGCCCCGCAAAAAAACGCACCTCGGTCCGGTTCATCTCCTGATGCTTGGCCCACAGACTGCCAGCCAGCACCATCTCGTCCCGCGACAAACCGTAGTAATCCATATAGAGCGCCTGCCAGTTCTTGGCGGCGTGATTGGCATGGTGATACTCCGCTTCGCTGCGCAGATAGCGCGGCAGATGTTCTCCGGTCAGATGGGGGGCGACCTCAGCCAGGATCTGCTTGGTGATATCGATATTCTTCGGCACCGAATTGACCAGAGTACCGTCATAATCCCATAAAATCGCATCCAACTTCATTGCGTTACCTGTCTCGCTTCACAGCCATAAGTCACGCCATGTTACTTGGCTTGCCTCCCCTCGCCAAACCGCGCTGTAAAAATGTGAGACCCATCCCGTCCCCACGCAGCAGCACAAGAGTTAATGTGCAACAACACAATAAATGAACATCCTCTGCCATACTCAGACGAAGTATTCCGTTACGCCGAAACCGGAGTCTGATCATGGTAACCAGCTCGCTTCACACCACAGATACCGAGGTTGAATTTGCCGACGATATCCAGTTGGTATCGACGACCGATCTCAAAGGGGACATCACCTACGCCAATCCGGCGTTTTGTCAGGTGGCAGGCTATCGCCTGGAAGAGATGTTGGGGCAGCATCACAATCTGGTGCGCCACCCCGACATGCCCAAGGCAGCGTTTGCCGATCTCTGGGCCCACCTGCAGGCGGGTAAACCATGGCGAGGGATGGTAAAAAATCGCTGCAAAGATGGTCGCTATTATTGGGTTGATGCCTATGTCACCCCGATCTATGAAGATGGTGCAAGATGGTCGGTTACCAATCCGTCCGCTGCCGTCCCGCCGCAGAGCACAAAGCGCGTGCCAGCCAGATGTACAAAACCCTTAAAGCCCGTGAAACCGGCTCTGCCATTCACATGGGCCTGCGTCAACTCACGCCGGCCATGATGACCATCCCCCTGCTGCTCGTCAGCGTGATCAGCGCGGTCTGGCTGCTCTCACCGCTGCAGGCGCTCTGGGTCATCATTCCCCTCTTGGCAGCCATCTGGTTCAATCGCCACCCTCTCTTCCTCACACCGCGATTCTTGCAGCAGCTCGAACAGGATTACGACAGCATCAGCCGCCTTATCTTCTCGGGGGATGCCCCCCACAGCATTGCCGATTTCCATATCAAGCTCGGGCAAGCGAAGATCCGTACCGTACTCGGCAGGGTAGATGACACCACCGCGTCGCTCAATGCCATGGCCAATGACCTGCGTGGCTCCGCCTCGCTGGCCAGCCAGGATATCTCTTCGCAAGACACGCAGATCCAGCAGATTGCCACCGCCGTCACCCAGATGGCTTCGGCCGCCGAGGAGATCAACCGCAATATTCAAGACAGCAACAGCCAGATTGAAGAGGCCCGTAGCCACTGCATCACCACCAGCACCCAGCTTTCGGAAGCAGGAGAAGAGATGTCGGCGCTGGCCACCCAAGCGGAGCAAGCCTTTCAGTCAGCCGTTGAGCTGGCGAGCGAGTCCGAGCGGATCGGCACCATCATGAGCGAAATTCGCGGCATTGCGGATCAAACCAACCTGCTGGCGCTCAATGCCTCCATCGAAGCCGCACGGGCAGGCGATCAGGGGCGTGGCTTTGCAGTGGTGGCGGACGAGGTTCGCAGCCTGTCGACCAGAACCCACAAGGCGACAGAGCAGATCCAGAACAGCATTGGCCATATCCAGCAAACCCTGGGGGGATGGAAAGAGATGATGCATCTCAATGTGACCAGAACCAACGCCTGCCTCGCCACCACCCAGGCAAGTACCGGCAACCTGAATCAGGTTGTGATCGAGATAGACAAGGTCTCTGATTTTTCAAACCAGATCACCGCCGCTGCCACCGAGCAACAAGCGGTCATCGAGGAGATCAGTCGCAATATCAACCAGATATCCTCGCTCTCTCACGATAACAGTCTCAAAATCGATCAGGTGAGTGAAACCAGTGCCAACTTGCAGAGCAAAGCGAGCCAGCTCAAGGACTTAAGCCGGACATTCGGATAGCAGCATGCAGATAAAGTCCATGTAAACGAAGGGCCACCCGTCTGGGTGGCCCTGTTGTTTATAAGGCTTAACTGTAGATCCTAAACTGATCACTACCATTTAAGTTGGAAACTCTCTGGTCAAAAAATTCAATATCTTAGCGATTCCCAATATGACAATTAAGACCCTATCCCAATAGGGTTTTGTTCCACACAATAATGCCGCAAGCGAAATGCAGCATCGCTTCATAATTCTCGACTTTCTTCTCCCAGCGAGTCAGCACACGACGGAAGCGATTCATCCAACTGTGAGTTCTCTCTACCACCCAACGGTGCGCTTTAAAATCAGTGTTTTTCATGGCTTCAGATTCTTCTTTACGCGATTGAATGTGAGGTTCGTAATAGCGGCTCTTCAGATAGTCTTCCAGCCATTGTGCTTCATAGCCTTTATCCAGGCAGAGATGGAGCCTCCGGCCAGGCCTGCACGTCTGAAGACTGTCAAGCGTGTCAGCAACCAGCTTGATGTCATGCGTATTTGCCCCCGTGACAACCAGTGATAGCGGAAGCCCGTTCGCATCTGTGAGCAGACTGCGTTTTACCCCTTGTTTTCCTCTGTCTGTGGGGTTGCGTCCCGTTTTTTTGAGCCCGCCAAGGGAGACTTCGTGATACAACCGTCCATCGACAGCCATGACCAGTCGATGGCGCCCTGCTTTGCGCAATCAAGTAAGCCATTTTGCCAGAACCGCTCAAACACCCCAGCATCACGCCACTCTTGAAAGCGTCGGTGAGCAGAACTGGATGAGCAAATGCCGGTAGCATTGAGGGCATTCCATTGGCACCCCGTCCTAAGCACAAAGAAAATGGCGTTCATCGCGGCACGATTATCCACCCGCTTGCGATGCCTCCCCAGCGGGTGGTTGGTTTTGTGTTCTGGAAGCAATGGTTCCATTTTTGCCCAGAGCTCATCACTAATCAGCCAGTTATCGCCCGCCATCCGCCCCTCAGAAATTGTCACACAACACTATTTTTGTCTGACAACTCCTTTTGGGATAGGTTCTAAGTTGGAAACTTGAAAGAGATTCTCCATCCGCTCCACAAACAAACAGGACATTGAAGTTGGAAACCGAAACCCGCCACATCTTAATATGACGTAATCATTGGCACGCCTATTCGTTCCACATCGAGCCTTACCCTAGGGAAGGTGCGAACAAGTCCCTGATATGAGATCATGTTTGTCATCTGGAGCCATGAAAAAGGGTTCATCATGAGTCATCAGCTCACCTTCGC